>NZ_JBIAIN010000029.1:0-97330 GCF_042871445.1 Streptomyces sp. NPDC005794 | reverse complement strand
CGCCCCCCCCGCGCGGGGGGGGGGGGGGGGGGGTGGGGGGTGTTTGGGGGGGGGGGGGGGGGGGGGGGGGGGTTGTTGTTGGGGGGGGCGGGGGGGGGGGGGCCCCCCCCCCCCCACCAACGTTTACGGAGAGGGCGAGGCGGCGCTCACGGGTGTGATCCGTCACTGCCACCCGTCCCGTCCCGGCCGCGGAGGCCGGGAGCAGAGCCGTGAGCGGTCGGCGGACATGAGTACCACGGCGTGTCTGCGACACTGGATGAACCATGCCTAAGCCCGGAGAACTCACCTTTGTCGCGCCCCGTGGAGCCAAGCGGCCGCCGCGGCACCTCGCCGACCTCACCCCCGACGAGCGCAAGGAAGCAGTCGCCGCGACCGGCGAGAAGCCCTTCCGTGCCAAGCAGCTGTCGCAGCACTACTTCACGCGGTACGCGCACGACCCGGCGGAGTGGACCAACATCCCGGCCGCGTCGCGGGACAAGCTCGCCGAGGCGATGTTCCCCGACCTCATGTCGGTCGTGCGCCACATCAGCTGTGACGACGACACCACCCGTAAGACGCTCTGGAAGCTGCACGACGGCACTCTCGTGGAGTCCGTCCTCATGCGGTATCCGGACCGGGTGACCATGTGCATCTCGTCGCAGGCCGGCTGCGGGATGAACTGCCCGTTCTGCGCCACCGGACAGGCGGGGCTCGACCGCAACCTGTCGACCGCCGAGATCGTGCACCAGATCGTGGACGGCATGCGCGCGCTTCGCGACGGCGAGGTCCCGGGCGGGCCCGCGCGTCTGTCCAACATCGTCTTCATGGGCATGGGCGAGCCGCTGGCCAACTACAAGCGCGTGGTCGGGGCGATCCGGCGGCTGACGGACCCGGAGCCGGACGGCCTCGGGCTGTCGCAGCGTGGGATCACCGTGTCCACGGTGGGCCTGGTGCCGGCGATGCTCCGCTTCGCCGACGAGGGCTTCAAGTGCCGCCTCGCGGTCTCGCTGCACGCCCCCGACGACGAGCTGCGCGACACCCTCGTCCCCGTGAACACCCGCTGGAAGGTCCGTGAGGTCCTGGACGCCGCGTGGGAGTACGCGGAGAAGTCGGGCCGCCGCATCTCCATCGAGTACGCGCTGATCCGCGACATCAACGACCAGGCCTGGCGGGGCGACCGGCTCGGCCGGCTGCTCAAGGGCAAGCGGGTACACGTCAACCTCATCCCGCTGAACCCGACCCCGGGCTCGAAGTGGACCGCCTCGCGGCCCGAGGACGAGAAGGCGTTCGTCGAGGCGATCGCCGCCCATGGCGTGCCGGTCACCGTCCGGGACACCCGCGGCCAGGAGATCGACGGGGCCTGCGGGCAGCTGGCGGCCTCCGAGCGCTGAGGAGATACCGGCGGACGGGCACTATCCGGCCGGTACGGCGTGATCCGGCCGGTGTAGCCTGGCCCGGAAATCAACTTCATATTCCGACAGGGGAGCGCCACAGCGCTGAGAGTGCGGCACCGAGGACAGGTCGGCCGCAGACCCTCTGAACCTCGCCCGGGTCATTCCGGGTAGGAAGTTCGGACCTTACTCAAGCTGTTGCGCCCTGCCCGCTCACCGAGCGGGCAGGGCCGCGTCTCTTCCTGGTCACGTCCAGGAGGAATCACATGAACACCACCACGAAGTACGCGGCGACGGCGCTCGCCGCCGCGCTCGGCGTCACCGCGCTCGCGGGCTGCGGCGGTTCCGACGACAAGGCTTCCGGTGGCGAGGGAGCCGGTTCCAAGACCGTCACCCTGGTCAGCCACGACTCGTTCAACGCCTCGGACGCCGTACTGAAGGCGTTCACGAAGGAGACCGGCTACACGGTCAAGGTGCTCAAGAGCGGTGACGCCGGAGCCGCGCTCAACCAGGAGATCCTGACCAAGGGCTCCCCCCGGGGCGACGTGTTCTTCGGCGCCGACAACACGCTGCTCTCCCGGGCCCTGGACCACGGTCTGTTCACGCCGTACGAGGCGAAGGGCCTGGACCGTGTCGAGGCCGGCACCCAGCTCGACTCGGAGCAGCACCGGGTGACGCCCGTCGACACCGGCGACATCTGCGTCAACTACGACAAGAAGTACTTCGCCGACAAGAAGCTCGACCCGCCGAAGTCCTTCGACGACCTGCTGAAGCCCGCGTACAAGAACCTCCTCGTCACCGAGAACGCCGCGACCTCGTCGCCCGGCCTCGGCTTCCTCCTCGGCACGGTCGCCACCTACGGCGAGACCGGTTACCGGGACTACTGGAAGCAGCTGAAGAGCAACGGCGTCAAGGTCGTCGACGGCTGGGAGCAGGCGTACAACGAGGAGTTCTCCGGCTCCGCAGGCGGCAAGAAGGCCAAGGCCGACCGTCCGCTCGTGGTCTCGTACGCCTCCAGCCCGCCCGTCGAGGTGCTGTACGCCGATCCGCAGCCCACCGAGGCCCCGACCGGTGTCGCCACCGGCACCTGCTTCCGCCAGATCGAGTTCGCCGGTCTGCTGGACGGCGCGAAGAACGAGGCGGGCGGCAAGGCGCTGCTGGACTTCCTGATCAGTAAGCAGTTCCAGGAGGACATGCCGCTGAACATGTTCGTGAACCCGGTGGTGAAGGACGCGAAGCTTCCTGAGCTCTTCACGAAGTTCGGTGCGACCGTCGACAAGCCGGCGACCGTGGCCCCGGAGAAGATCGCCAAGAACCGTGAGCAGTGGGTCCAGTCGTGGTCCTCGCTCGTCGTGAAGTAGTCGCGCGGCCCCCGCGCGGGGGGAACGCGGTGCGGCTCGGTCTCATGGCCGTGCCCGTCGCGTTCTTCGCGCTGTTCTTCGCCTACCCGGTCGTCGCGATCGTCGGCCGGGGGCTGAAGACGGACGGTGACTGGCAGTTCGGCCGGATCGGTGAGGTGCTGAGCCGGGCGGACATTCTCGACGTCCTCTGGTTCACCACGTGGCAGGCCCTCGCCTCGACCGCGCTCACCCTGCTGATCGCGCTGCCGGGCGCCTATGTCTTCGCCCGCTTCGACTTCCCAGGGAAGCAGCTGCTGCGGGCCGTGGTGACCGTGCCGTTCGTCCTGCCGACCGTCGTCGTGGGTACGGCGTTCCTGGCACTGCTGGGGCGCGGCGGGTTCCTCGACGAACTGTGGGGCGTCCGGCTCGACACCACGGTGTGGGCGATCCTCCTCGCCCACGTCTTCTTCAACTACGCGGTCGTCGTACGGACCGTCGGCGGCCTGTGGTCCCAGCTCGACCCCCGCCAGGAGGAGGCCGCCCGGGTGCTCGGGGCCGGCCGCCTCGCCGCCTGGCGGAGCGTGACCCTTCCCGCGCTGGCCCCGGCCGTCGCCGCAGCGGCCCTGATGGTCTTCCTCTTCACCTTCACCTCCTTCGGGGTCGTCCAGATCCTCGGCGGTCCGGCCTACTCCACGCTGGAGGTGGAGATCTACCGGCAGACCGCCCAGCTGCTCGACCTGCCGACGGCCGCCGTGCTGACCCTGGTGCAGTTCGCCGCGGTCGGCGGGATCCTCGCCGTGCACGCCTGGACCGTACGGCGCAGGGAGACGGCCCTGAAGCTCGTCGACCCTGCGCAGACCTCCCGGCCACCCCGCGGGGCCGGGCAGAGGGCGCTGCTCGGCGGAGTGCTGCTGACCGTGCTGGTCCTCGTTCTGCTCCCGCTCGGCGTGCTGGTGGAACGGTCCCTGGACACCTCCGGCGGCTACGGATTCGGCTTCTACCGGGCACTCCGGTCCGCCGACGCCAACGGCTCCACCTTCCTGGTCCCGCCGCTCGACGCCATCGGGAACTCCCTGCGCTACGCACTGGTCGCGACGCTGATCGCCCTCGTGATCGGCGGCCTCGCGGCTGCCGCGCTGACCAGGAGGGCGGGCAGGCTGGTGCGGGGCTTCGACGCCCTGCTGATGCTGCCGCTCGGGGTGTCGGCGGTCACCGTCGGCTTCGGCTTCCTCATCACGCTCGACGAGCCGCCGCTCGACCTGCGTACGTCCTGGATCCTCGTCCCGCTCGCGCAGGCGCTGGTGGGCGTCCCCTTCGTCGTACGGACCATGCTTCCCGTCCTGCGCGCCGTGGACGAGCGCCTGCGCGAGGCCGCCGCGGTGCTCGGTGCCTCGCCGCTGCGGGCCTGGCGCGAGGTCGACCTCCCGCTGGTGAGGCGGGCGGTGCTGGTGGCCACCGGGTTCGCCTTCGCCGTGTCGCTCGGTGAGTTCGGGGCGACCGTGTTCATCGCGCGCCCCGACAACCCCACCCTGCCGGTCGCCGTCGCCAGGCTGCTCGGACGGTCGGGAGAGCTCAACTACGGCCAGGCGATGGCCCTCAGCACGATTCTGATGCTCGTCTGCGCGGTGTCACTGCTCCTGCTCGAACGTATCCGCACCGACCGATCCGGGGAGTTCTAGAGATGCTGGCAGTGGAGTCCGCCACGGTCCGCTTCGGGAAGCGGACCGCGTTGGACGCGGTGGACCTGGAGGTCGCGGACCACGAGATCGTCTGTGTGCTGGGGCCGAGCGGCAGCGGCAAGTCGACGCTGTTGCGGGCCGTGGCCGGGCTGCAGCAGCTGGACGGCGGACGGGTGTTCCTGGACGGTGTCGACCAGGCTCCGCTGCCCGTGCACCGGCGCGGGCTCGGCCTGATGTTCCAGGACCACCAGCTGTTCCCGCACCGGGACGTCGGCGCGAATGTCGCCTTCGGCCTGCGGATGCACGGTGTCTCCCGCGCCGAGCGCGACCGCAGGGCCGGTGAACTCCTCGACCTCGTCGGCCTGCCCGGGGCGGGCCGACGGGCCGTCGCCGCGCTGTCCGGCGGCGAACAGCAGCGGGTGGCCCTCGCCCGCGCCCTGGCGCCGCGCCCGAAGCTGCTGATGCTGGACGAACCGCTCGGCCAGCTGGACCGGAGCCTGCGCGAACGGCTCGTCGTCGAGCTGCGCACCCTCTTCGGCCGGCTGGGCACCACGGTGCTCGCCGTCACCCACGACCAGAGCGAGGCCTTCGCCCTCGCCGACCGGGTCGTGGTCATGAGGGACGGCCGGATCGCCCAGGCGGGCACCCCGCTGGAGGTGTGGCAGCACCCCGCGTCCGCCTTCGTCGCCCGCTTCCTCGGCTTCGACAACCTGGTGGACGCCACGGTCACCGGTACGGCCGCCGACACCGCCTGGGGCAAGGTGCCGGTGCCCGAGGGATCGCCCCAGGGCGACGGCGAACTGCTCGTGCGGCCCGGCGGCGTCCGGATCGGCAGCCCGAAGGACGGCCTGCGCTGCACCGTGGGCGTACGCACCTTCCGCGGCCACCAGGTCACCGTCACCCTGCACCCCGGCGACGGACCGGCGCTGGAAGCGGAGTGCGGTCTGCGGGACACCCCGGACGAGGGAGCCGTCGTGGGAGTGACGTTCGACCCGGACGAGACGGTGGTCCTTCCCCCGGCCTGAGTGCTCCGGAGTCCGGCCCGCCGAGCGGGCCGGCGGGTTCAGTCCGTCAGCCGGGCGAGAGCCCCGGCCGCCTCCTCCACCGTGTCGACGAGCGCGATGCGGGACTCCATCGGCCTGCCCGCCGCGAGTGCGCTCAGCAGCGGCCAGGCGGGCAGCTTCTCCGTCCAGTGCGCGCGGTTCACCAGGACCATCGGGGTGGGCGCGGAACGCGACTCGTAGTAGTTCGGCGTCGCGTTGTCGAAGATCTCCTGCACGGTCCCGGCGGCACCGGGCAGGAAGATCACACCGGCGGTCGAGCGGGCCAGCAGGCCGTCCTCGCGCACGGCGTTTGCGAAGTACTTGGCGACGTGGTCCGCGAAGGCGTTCGGCGGCTCGTGGCCGTAGAACCACGTGGGGATCGCGACCGAGGAACCGCCGTCCGGCCAGCGTTCCCGTACGGAGAAGGCGGCCCTCACCCAGGCAGTGATCGACGGGCTGAACGACGGTTCCGCGGCCAGGAGTTCACAGGCCTTGACCAGCATCGCGTCGGAGTGCGGAGCCGCGTAGGCACCGAGGTTGGCCGCCTCCATGGCACCCGGGCCACCGCCCGTCGCCACGGTCAGACCGCTGCGGGTCAGCTCCCGGCCGAGCACGGCCGCGCCGTGGTACTCCGCGGAGCCGCGGGCCATCGCGTGGCCGCCCATCACGCCCACCACCCGGGCCCCGACGAGGTGTTCGTCCAGGGCGTCGGACACCGCGTCGTCATGGAGTGCCCGCAGCATCGAGGCGAAGACGTCGCCGTTCGACTTGGTCAGCTGGAACCAGTCGTATGCCCGCGCGTCGGGCGTCGACTCGTAACCGCCCTCCACCAGGCCCTCATACAGGGCGTCCGGGGTGTACAGCAGCCCGCGGTACGGGTCGAAGGGGAGGCCGGGCACCGGCGGGAAGACGAACGCCCCGTCCGCGCGTATCTTCGCCTCGGCGCGGGGCGCCATGCGGCAGCCGAGGAAGACGGCGCCCTGGGTGCCGGTCGTGAGCAGCGCGTCGCTCCGGTCCGTCAGGTCGACGGCCTGGACGCGGTGACCGGCGAGTGTTCCGGCCGCGACTGCCTGGTCGAATGCGGTGAGCGTCTCGATCTCGACGCCTGGCGCGTACGTGTACTCGTCCGTGGTCTCCACGCCGCCATGCTACGTACCGCCCCGGCCACGGGTGTCACCCCGTCAGAGGCAGCGCTGCCAGCTCCGCGATCGCCCAGGTCAGCGGGGCGAAGGCGACCAGCAGCACCAGCGCCCTGAGGGCGGCGGCGGACCGGAGTGCGGCGGCGGGGGCGCCGAGCCGCAGCAGGGTCCTGGCCGTACGGGTACGGGCCTGCCGGGCCTCCAGCGCCGTGGTCAGCAGGGTCGCCGTGGTGCAGCCGAGGACGAGTACGGCGCCGAGCGCGGTGAGCGGGCCGAAGGGACGAGCTCCGCCGGTGCGGAGTACGGAGGCCGCGACGACCCCGGACAGCACCGCGCAGACGATCCCCAGCGGGCGGCCGATCCGGGTCGCCTCGTCCATCAGGACCCTGCCCGCCAGCAGCCGTACGGCGCCGGGGCGCACCGCCTGGAGCAGCCGTCCGCACAGATGGGTGAGGCCAGGCCCCGCCATGGCCAGGCCGATCGCGGTGAGGACCCAGCCCGCGAGCACGGCGGCGGGGGTGGAGTCCAGCCGGCCCGGCAGCGGGAACGGGCTGCCCGCCGAGCCGCGGCTCGCGTACGCCTCGACCGCGAGTCCGGCCGCGGTGAGCGCGACTCCCCAGGGCAGCCCTGTCGGGGTCGGGGCGGGTGCGAGGTCCTCCTCGGCCTCCTGGGCCTCGGACGGCGCGACCGGCCTGGAGCGCAGCGCCAGCCCGCCGGCCGTGGACGAGGCCAGCGGCACCAGGGCCAGCAGCGTGAGTGCCGCGGCGAGGGGCAGCGGGGTGCCCGCGCCCAGGAACTCGGCGGCGCCGCCGTCGAACGGCAGACCGGTCAGATCGCCCCGCAGATGGAGGAAGAAGAGCAGCGCGACCACCGATCCCAGCGTGGTGGACACCGCCGTCGAGATCGCCGCCAGCACGGAGAGACGGGCCGGGCCGAGACCGGCGGCGAAGAGCCCGGGCCGCGGGCGGGTGCTCGGATCCGTACGCGCGACCGCCACCGCGAACTGGACGGTCGCGGCGAGCGGTACGGCGCACCACAGCAGCCGTAGTACGGAGCTCGACGCGTGCGCCGGGTGCCCGGAGGCGTATCCCAGGGTGCACAGGAGCAGGAAGCCGACCCCGGCCGACGCGGCGGCCAGGAGCAGACGCCGCATCAGGACGAGGGGGTGCGAGCCGCGGGTCAGACGGAGAGCGAGCACGCCGAGCGGCCTTCCGTATCGGACGCGGCGGGCAGGGAGACGGTGGTGACGCGGCGGCCGTCCAGCAGGCCGACCACCCGGTCGGCGAGCGCGGCGACCTCCGCGTCGTGGGTGGCGAGCACGACGGTGATCCCGTGGGACCGCGCCGCCGTGGTGAGGGTGCGCAGGAGCTGTGCGCGCTCGGCGTGGTGCAGCGTCGCGGTCGGCTCGTCCGCGAAGATCACGGACGGAGAAGCGGCCAGCGCGCGGGCCACGGAGATCCGCTGGCGCTGCGCCTGGAGCAGGGTGTTCGGCCGCTCCTTGGCGAGCGGGCCGATGTCCAGGCGCTCCAGCCACTCGATGGCGGCCTTCTTCGCCGCCCGGTGCGAGACGCCCCGCAGCAGCAGCGGCAGGGCGGTGTTCTCCCAGGTGCTGAGCTCGGGTACGAGCTGCGGCTCGGCCGCGATCCAGCCGAATCTGTCCCGGCGGAGCTGTTCCCGGAGCCGGGGGCCCATGGTGTGCACGGGCACGCTGTTGAACCAGACCTCACCCTGCTGGGCCACGAGCTGGCCGGAGAGGCAGTGCAGCAGTGTCGTCTTCCCGCACCCGCGGGGCCCGGTCACGGCGAGGATCTCGCCGTCGCGGACACCGAGCGAGACCCCGCTGAGCCCCGGCGATCCGTTGTGGGAGTGGTGCAGGGAATGTGCCCAGATCACGTCGTTGTCGGGCGGGGCCACCATGGCGTACACCTCGGTTCGGATCAGATTTCCCGTCTCCCGCACGGGGGGACGAATACAACGAAAACAGAGCTGATCGGTCACTTGGCACGCTAGGCAGCTGGAGCGGGGTGTCGGGACAGTACGCGGCCCCGGATGCCCCCTTCCCACTCGAACAGGTGCATCCGGGCCGCGTGGTCCGGATGAAATGACTGCTGGAAGCCGTGCCGGTGGCAGGCGGCGGCAGTCGGTGGTGCCGGTCAGAGCTTCGCCCAGGCCTCCGTCAGGACGCCGCGCAGAATGCCCTCGATCTCGTCGAAGGTCGACTGGTCGGAGATCAGCGGCGGCGCGAGCTGGACGACCGGGTCTCCGCGGTCGTCGGCCCGGCAGTAGAGGCCGTTCTCGTACAGCTCCTTGGAGAGGAAGCCGTACAGGACGCGCTCGGTCTCCTCGTCGGTGAACGTCTCCTTGGTGGCCTTGTCCTTCACCAGCTCGATGCCGTAGAAGAAGCCGTTGCCGCGGACGTCACCGACGATCGGGAGGTCGTGCAGCTTCTGCAGCGTCGTCAGGAACGCGTTCTCGTGGTCCAGGACGTGCTGGTTGAGGCCCTCGCGCTCGAAGATGTCGAGGTTGGCGAGACCGACCGCGGCGGAGACCGGGTGGCCGCCGAAGGTGTAGCCGTGCAGGAAGGTGTTGCCGCCCTCGTAGAACGGCTCGGCCAGCCGGTCGGAGATGATGCACGCGCCGATGGGGGAGTAGCCCGAGGTCATGCCCTTGGCGCAGGTGATCATGTCGGGGACGTAGTCGAACTTGTCGCAGGCGAACATCGTGCCGAGGCGGCCGAACGCGCAGATGACCTCGTCGGAGACGAGCAGCACGTCGTGCCGGTCACAGATCTCACGCACGCGCTGGAAGTAACCGGGCGGCGGCGGGAAGCAGCCGCCGGCGTTCTGCACGGGCTCCAGGAAGACCGCGGCGACGGTGTCCGGGCCCTCGAACAGGATCTCCTGCTCGATCTGGTCGGCGGCCCAGCGCCCGAAGGCCTCCGGGTCGTCACCGAAGAGCGGGGCTCGGTAGATGTTGGTGTTCGGCACCTTGTGCGCGCCGGGGACCAGCGGCTCGAACGGGGCCTTGAGCGCGGGCAGACCGGTGATCGACAGGGCGCCCTGCGGGGTGCCGTGGTAGGCGACGGCACGCGAGATGACCTTGTACTTGGTCGGCTTGCCCTTGAGCTTGAAGTACTGCTTGGCCAGCTTCCAGGCCGTCTCCACGGCCTCGCCGCCGCCCGTGGTGAAGAAGACCTTGTTGAGATCGCCCGGCGCGTAGTCCGCGAGCCGCTCGGCGAGCTCGACCGCCTTGGGGTGGGCGTACGACCAGATCGGGAAGAAGGCCAGCTCCTGCGCCTGCTTGTACGCCGTCTCGGCGAGCTCGTGGCGGCCGTGTCCGGCGTTGACGACGAACAGGCCGGAGAGACCGTCGAGGTAACGCTTGCCCTTGTCGTCGTATATGTAGGTGCCCTCGCCACGCACGATGGTGGGAACGGGCGCGTTCTCGTAGTCCGACATGCGGGTGAAGTGCATCCACAGGTGGTCGTACGCGGTTCGGCTGAGGTCCTTGCTCACGGCTATCGGGTTCCCCACATATAGGTCTGCTTCTTGAGCTTGAGGTAGACGAAGCTCTCGGTGGAGCGCACACCGGGAATGGCCCGGATGCGTTTGTTGATCGTCTCCAGCAGGTGGTCGTCGTCCTCGCAGACGATCTCCACCATGAGGTCGAAGGAGCCCGCGGTCATCACCACGTACTCGCACTCGGCCATGGCTGAGAGGGCCTCGGCCACGGGGTCGAGGTCGCCCTCGACGTTGATCCCGACCATCGCCTGGCGCCGCAGCCCCACGGTGAGCGGGTCGGTGACGGCGACGATCTGCATCACGCCCTGATCGAGCAGCTTCTGGACGCGCTGGCGTACGGCCGCTTCGGACAGGCCCACGGCCTTGCCGATCGCGGCGTACGGCCGACGTCCGTCCTCCTGGAGCTGCTCGATGATTGCGAGGGACACGGCATCGACCGCTGGTGCCGATCCGTTCCCGGTCCTGGAGTCTGCGCTGCGACTGGCCACGCCCCCACTCTGCACGGCGCCTCGTCTGTCTGGCAAGCCCGAATCGATGAAATTCGTTGTTTGGGCATCCGGATGTCACTGAATCCGAAGTTCGCGGCGGGTGGGTATGTCGAAAGCGTCACCTGACGGTCTAGTGTTGGGGTCTCACCCATCGGACAGCTGACAGGAGGGGTGGTTGTGACCACCGAGGTGCGCCGTCTGCGCAACTACATCAACGGAGAGTTCCGGGACGCCGCGGACGGGCGGACCATCGATGTGGTCAACCCGGTGACGGAAGAGGTCTACGCGACCTCACCGCTGTCCGGACAGGCCGACGTCGATGCCGCCATGGAAGCCGCGGCCGCCGCGTTCCCCGCCTGGCGTGACGTGACGCCCGCCGAGCGCCAGAGGGCACTGCTGAAGATCGCGGACGCCTTCGAGGAGCGGGCCGAGGACCTCATCGCGGCCGAGTCGGAGAACACCGGCAAGCCGCTGGAGCTCACCCGTACCGAAGAGATCCCGCCGATGGTGGACCAGATCCGCTTCTTCGCGGGCGCCGCCCGGCTGCTCGAAGGCCGCTCGGCCGGCGAGTACATGGAGGGGCTGACCTCCATCGTCCGGCGCGAGCCGGTGGGTGTCTGCGCCCAGGTGGCGCCGTGGAACTACCCGATGATGATGGCCGTGTGGAAGTTCGCCCCGGCGCTCGCCGCGGGCAACACCGTCGTCATCAAGCCGTCCGACACCACTCCGGCGTCGACCGTGCTGATCGCCGAGATCATCGGGCAGATCCTGCCCAAGGGTGTCTTCAACGTCCTCTGCGGCGACCGTGGGACCGGCCGTGCGATGGTCGAGCACCCGACCCCCGCGATGGCCTCCATCACCGGCTCCGTACGGGCCGGTATGCAGGTCGCCGAGTCCGCCGCGAAGGACGTCAAGCGGGTCCACCTGGAGCTCGGCGGCAAGGCCCCCGTCGTCGTGTTCGAGGACACCGACATCGCCAAGGCCGTCGAGGGCATCTCCGTCGCGGGTTACTTCAACGCGGGCCAGGACTGTACGGCCGCGACCCGCGTCATGGTCCACGAGTCCATCCACGACGAGTTCGTCACCGCGCTCGCCAAGGCGGCGGCCGACACGAAGACCGGCCTGCCGGACGACGAGGACGTGCTGTACGGACCGCTCAACAACGCCAACCAGCTGGCGCAGGTCAGCGGGTTCATCGAGCGGCTCCCCGCACACGCCAAGGTCGAGGCGGGCGGCCACCGGGTCGGTGACAAGGGCTACTTCTACGCCCCGACCGTGGTCTCCGGCCTCCGGCAGGACGACGAGATCGTCCAGCACGAGGTCTTCGGCCCCGTCATCACCGTCCAGTCCTTCACGGACGAGGCCCAGGCCGTCGAGTACGCCAACGGCGTCGAGTACGCCCTGGCCTCCTCGGTGTGGACCAAGGACCACTCCCGCGCGATGCGGATGTCCAAGAAGCTCGACTTCGGCTGCGTGTGGATCAACACCCACATCCCGCTCGTCGCCGAGATGCCGCACGGCGGGTTCAAGAAGTCCGGCTACGGCAAGGACCTCTCCGCGTACGGCTTCGAGGACTACACCCGGATCAAGCACGTCATGACCTCGCTCGACGACTGAGCGACGCCGCGTACGCGAACGGTCCCGGGCTCCTGGCGAGTTCGAGAGGCCGTTCGCGTTCCCCGGGGGCGGGCCGGCCGTTCGGTCTCCCCCGGGGGGACCCGCTGGTCGTCCGACGCCGGGGACGCGTGAACGGCCGGCCGTCGCCCGTGACATCACCTCCGAGGAGCGGAACTCCGTCGTAGGCCCGGTGACCCGGTCACCCACCACGCGGTCGACGGGGTAGTGGTCGCCGCCACCCAGCCAGTAGTTCCCCACCCGGGCGTTGTGGGCGATGCCGGCGCGAACACGGGAGGGTGTGGCGCGGGGGTCGGACTCGGTCACGTCTGATCCTGGGATCACGGACCGTACGGACCGCCCATGACGCCCGGGCTGATCAAGAGGTGCCGGTCGAAGGGGAGTTGGCCAACTGCGAGCGGAGCGCTTCGATCCGGTTGGTGGTGATCGAGTCGACGCCGTACGCGAGCAGCCGGCGCATCGTGCGACGGGTGTCCACCGTCCAGGCCGAGACCAGCAGCCCGTCGGAGTGGACCCGGTCGGCCAGCTCGCGGCTCAGCAGCCCGAAACGGTAGTTCAGCCAGCGCGGTCGCACCGCTTCGAGCAGCACGGGGCGTGGCGGCGCGAGTGTCGTCCAGGTCAGCGCGATCTCGGCGGACGGATCGGCCGCGCGCACCTTCAGCATCGCGTGCGTGTCCGCACAGTAGTACACGCGCTCCCGCGCCCCGCACTCCCGCACCACACCGACGATCTCCCGTACGGACGCGTCGGTCGCGCCGGGCAGGTCGACCATGATCCGGCGGTCACCGGCGGCGGACAGCGCCTCCCGCAGGGTCGGCACCCCGCCGCCGGTCGACTCCGTCAACTCCGACCGATCCAGCCGGTCGAGGCGGATGTCGTGGCCCCACAGGCGCTTCAGCGTGGAGTCGTGGAGCAGCACGGGCACCCTGTCCCGGGTGACACGGACATCGATCTCGACCGCGTCCGCCCCCCGTTCCACGGCGGACCGGATCGAGGGGAGGGTGTTCTCACGGGCACGGTAGGGATCGCCGCGGTGGGCCACGGCGGTGACGGTGGTGGTCATGAGGAGATTGTGACCGGAGGGATCACGGGCCCGGCCTCCAGCCAGTTCGTCGTGTAGGTGTCGATCTCGGCGGCCAGTGTCCGCTTGCCGGCCGGGTCCAGGAACGAGGCCTCCACGGCGTTCTTCGCCAGATCGGCCACTCCGCGCTCGTCCAGGCCGAGCAGCCGGGCCGCCACCCCGTACTCGTTGTTGAGGTCGGTGCCGAACATGGGCGGGTCGTCGCTGTTGACCGTGACGAGTACGCCCGCCTCCACCATCTCCCTCATCGGGTGCCGGTCGAGGTCCGCGACCGCCCGGGTGGCGATGTTCGACGTCGGGCAGACCTCCAGGGCGATGCGGTGCTCGGCGAGGTGGGCCAGCAGCTTCGGATCCTGGGCGGAGCTGGTGCCGTGGCCGATGCGCTCCGCGCGCAGCGCGGTCAGCGCGTCCCAGACGGTCTGCGGGCCCGTGGTCTCACCGGCGTGCGGGACGGAGTGCAGCCCCGCGGCGATCGCACGGTCGAAGTAGGGCTTGAACCGCGGACGTTCCACACCGACCTCGGGGCCGCCGAGACCGAAGGAGACCAGGCCCTCGGGCCGCAGGTCCACGGCGAGCCGGGTGGTCTCCTCGGCGGCCTCGAGCCCGGCCTCGCCAGGGATGTCGAAGCACCAGCGCAGGACGACACCGAGCTCGGCCTCGGCGGCCTTGCGGGCGTCCTCGATGGCCTCCATGAAGCCCTGCTCCGGGATCCCCCGACGGGTCGAGCTGAAGGGGGTGACGGTCAACTCCGCGTACCGGATGTTCTGCCGTGCCATGTCCCGCGCGATCTCGAAGGTCAGCAGCCGGACGTCCTCGGGGGTGCGGACCAGGTCCACCACCGAGAGATAGACGTCGATGAAGTGCCCGAAGTCGGTGAAGGTGAAGAAGTCCGACAGAGCCTCCGGGTCCGTGGGGACCTTGGAGTCGGGGTGGTGGGCCGCCAGTTCGGCCACGATGCGGGGCGAGGCCGACCCGACGTGGTGGACGTGGAGCTCGGCCTTGGGCAGCCCCGCGATGAAGGGGTGCAGATCGTTCATCGGATACTCCCGGATCTCTTTTCACCGCCGGGCGTCCCGGCGGCACCGATCATCGTAAGGCGGGGCTCTTCGGCCGGAGGCCGGGCCGTAGCATGGCGGAACCACGATGGGGGAGGCCCATGTCAGACAACACACAGCAGCCCGGGGGCGAGGGCGCGCCGCGCAATCCGTGGGCTCCGCCGGACAGCAGGGTCGAGCTCGGCAAGCAGCCCGCGGACGCGGTCCCGCCCGCGGTGCACGACCAGCCCACGGTCACGTCGATGCCGGGCGCCGACGCGGGCACCGGTCCCATACCCGGACCGGCCGGATCGTTCGGCCCGCAGCCCCCGGTGCCCGCGCCGCCGGTCGGGCCGAACGGGCCGGGGGAGCCCGGCCCTTACGGCTATCCGGCCGCTCCCGCCGCGCCCTCGGCGGCGTACGGCTACCCGGCCGCTCCGGCCGCCCCTTCGGCTTCGTACGGTTACCCGGGCTACCCCGGCTACGGCGGCCAGCAGCCCTGGGGCCCGGCGCCCGCGAACGGGCTGGGCATCGCGGCGATGGTCCTCGGCATCATCGCCGTGGCCGGCTTCTGCATGTGGGGGTTCGGCATCATCCTGGGCATCCTCGCCCTGATCTTCGGCATCATCGGCCGGGGCCGCGCCAAGCGCGGCGAGGCGACCAACGGGGGCATGGCACTCGCCGGGATCATCCTCGGTTCGATCTCGATCGTCATCAGCGCGATCTTCCTCGGATTCCTGATCTGGGCCGTCGCCAACGACGAGTCGGGCAGTGACTACGACTACGACGACCCCTACGCCACGTCACTGGTCGTCGGCGTCTCCCGCTGACCCGCGGTGAACGGACGCCCGTGGCCGGGCCGGGGGAAGCACGTCCCGGGTCCGGCCACGCGCCGCGTCACCCCGCGCGCAGCCGTGTCCGCGCCTCCATGAGCGCGAATCCCAGCAGATTGAGCCCCCGCCAGGACGCCGGGTCCGCGGCGCGCGGATCGTCCTTGGCGAGACCGATGCCCCATATCCGGTCCATCGGACTGGCCTCGACGAGCACGCGCTCGCCGGTGCCCAGCAAGTACGCCCGCAGAGCCGGATCCTGGCCGAACTTGTGCACGCTGCCCGCGACCACCAGGGCGAACCGCTCCCGCTCCCATACGCCGTCGTCGAAGTCCTTGACGAGCCGGCCCACCCTCTTGGCCGCCGCCGGACTGCTCGCCGCCACGGCCCGGGCCTCCCCCTCCGCGTCCCCGAAGAGCCGCGCCTTGCCGGCCATCATCCAGTGCTCGGCCGAGGCGTAGGTCACCGAATCGACCGTGAACGGCGCCGGCCACCACTGACTGAGGCAGCTCTCCCCGAGCCTGCCGTCCGAGCGGGGCCGATGCCCCCAGAACGGCAGGTACTTCACCTTCTCCCCGCGGGCCGTGCGCGCCAGGAGACCGCCCATGTGTTCCTGTCCCATGACAGCCGAGTCTGGCATCCGCCACTGACAGCGAGTACAGGGTTTTCCGCACACGCGAGACACATCGTCGACAGATTCCGTTGCGTAACCAAAAGGAAACAACGGAATCACTTGTTGGTGGAGGTCTCCTCTGTCAGGATCGGCAGTCAATTCGACGAGGAGCTACGCCGCCCCTGGTCACACGGGGCAGCGGAGGAGAACGTCATGGGCAACGGCTTCCAGGTGCAGGACCGCTTCGCCGCAGGTGCGCAGTACATCGGCGGCCGGCTGCGCCCCGGCACATCGGGACGCCACCAGGACGTGACCGACCCCGCCACGGGACGAACGCTCCACCGCTACGAACTGGCGGGCACCGACGACGTCGACGCCGCAGTGGCCGCCGCCCGCGAGGCGTTCCCCGGCTGGTCGGGGCTCACCCCGGCCGAACGGTCTGAGGCGCTGCACCGCTTCGCCGCCGTGCTCGCCGGGCAGGCCGAGGACCTCGCGTACGCCGAGTCCCTGCAGTGCGGCAAGCCCGTCAAGCTCACCACCGGGTTCGACGTCCCCGGCACGGTCGACAACACCTCGTTCTTCGCCGGTGCCGCCCGTCACCTCGAAGGGAAGTCGGCCGCCGAGTACAGCGGCGACCACACCTCCTACGTACGCCGCGAGCCCCTCGGGGTCATCGGCTCCGTCGCTCCGTGGAACTACCCGCTCCAGATGGCGGCCTGGAAGATCCTTCCGGCCGTCGCCGCAGGCAACACCATCGTGCTGAAGCCCGCCGAGATCACCCCGCTGACCTCGCTGATGTTCGCGCAGGCGGCCACGGAGGCCGGGCTCCCCGACGGCGTGATCAACATCGTCTCCGGCGCCGGGCAGGACGCGGGCGAACACCTCGTGAGCCACCCCGACGTCGCGATGACCTCCTTCACCGGGTCCACCGCCGTCGGCAGGCGGGTCGCCGCGCTCGCCACCTCCAACGTCAAGCGGCTGCACCTGGAACTCGGCGGCAAGGCGCCCTTCCTCGTCTTCGACGACGCCGACCTCGACGCCGCGGTCCACGGAGCGGTCGCCGGTGCCCTCATCAACACCGGCCAGGACTGCACGGCCGCCACCCGCGCCTACGTCCAGCGCCCCCTCCACGACGCGTTCGTGAGCGGGGTCGCCTCCCTGATGGAGAGCGTACGGCTCGGTGACCCCTTCGACCCGTCGACCGACCTCGGTCCGCTGATCAGCCATCAGCAGCGCGACAGGGTCGCCGGCTTCGTCGACCGTGCCCGCTCCTACGCCACCGTCGTCACCGGCGGCGAGGCTCCCGGAGGCGAGCTCGCCGACGGCGCCTACTACCGGCCGACCCTCATCACGGACGCCGCCCAGGACAGCGAGATCGTCACCTCGGAGATCTTCGGCCCCGTCCTGGTCGTGCTGCCCTTCGACACCGACGACGAGGGAATCCGCCTCGCCAACGACACCCCGTACGGACTGGCAGCCTCCGCCTGGACCACCGGTCTGTACCGGGCCAACCGCGCCACCCGTGAGCTCAGGGCGGGCTGCGTGTGGATCAACGACCACATCCCCGTCATCAGCGAGATGCCGCACGGCGGGTACGGGGCCAGCGGCTTCGGCAAGGACATGTCGTCGTACTCCTTCGAGGAGTACACGCAGGTCAAGCACGTCATGTACGACAACACCGCGGTCGCCAGGAAGGACTGGCACCGCACCGTCTTCGGGGACCGATAGCAGCGGCCGCCGCACGACGGCCCCACCCACCCGGAAGGGCACACGCGTATGGAGCAGTACGAGCCCGAGCGCCTCTCCGCGCCACAGCTGGCCGCCATGAGGCGCAGCCTCACGAACGGCAGGGGCGCCCTCACCCGCCGTTCGCTCCTCCGGGCGTCGGGCACGGCAGCCCTCGCGCTCGGCGGCCTCGGGGCGCTGACCGCGTGCGGCATCCCACCCGCCGGGCGGGAAGGGGAAGCCGCGGCATCCGACGACCACTCGGCGACGGAGAAGCAGGTCAACTTCTCCAACTGGACCGAGTACATGGACGTCGGTGAGGACGAGAAGAGCCGTCCGACCCTGGAGGCGTTCACGAAACGCACCGGGATCAAGGTCAAGTACACCGAGGACATCAACGACAACGTCGAGTTCTTCGGGAAGATCAAGCCGCAGCTCGCGGCGGGGCAGGACACCGGCCGCGACCTGATCATCGTGACCGACTGGCTGGCCGCCCGCATCATCCGGCTCGGCTGGGCGCAGAAGCTCGACCACGCGAACCTCCCGCACGCCTTCGCGAACCTGTCGGCCCAGTTCCGTAGGCCCGACTGGGATCCGGGACGCGCCTACTCCTATCCGTGGACCGGCATCCCGACCGTCATCGCCTACAACGAGAAGGCGACCGGCGGCCGGAAGGTCGACTCCGTCACCCAGCTGCTCGACGACCCCCGGCTCAAGGGCAAGGTCTCGTTCCTCTCCGAGATGCGCGACTCGGTCGGCATGACGCTCCTCGACATGGGGAAGGACCCCGGGTCGTTCACGGACGCCGACTACGACGCGGCCATCGGCCGGATGCAGAAGGGCGTCGACACGAAGCAGATACGCCGCTTCACCGGCAACGACTACACCGCGGACCTGAGCAAGGGCGACATCGCGGCCTGTGTGGCCTGGGCGGGGGACATCATCCAGCTCCAGGCCGACAACCCGGCGATCAAGTTCGCCATCCCGTCCGCCGGTTACATCACGTCGAGCGACAACATGCTGGTCCCGGCCCAGGCCCGGCACAAGACCAACGCCGAGAAGCTCATGGACCACTACTACGAGCTCCCGGTCGCGGCCCAGCTCGCCGCCTACATCAACTACGTCTGTCCGGTGGACGGGGTCGCCGGTGAGCTCGCGAAGATCGACGAGTCGATGGCGTCCAACCCGCTGATCCTCCCCGACAAGGCGATGGCCGCGAAGTCTCATGCCTTCCGCTCCCTCAGCTCCGAGGAAGAGACGGCGTACGAGGAGAAGTTCGCCGCGCTCATCGGCGCCTGACCGGCCCGTCCCCTTCCCGATCTCCCCCGACACCACTGGGACCGCGACCCATGACACAGCAGCAGACAGCGGGCGGCGACGTCCGTCTCACCGGGATCAGCAAGACCTACGGCTCCTTCACCGCAGTGCACCCCCTCGACCTGACCGTCCCGCAGGGTTCCTTCTTCGCGCTGCTCGGCGCGTCCGGCTGCGGCAAGACCACCACCCTGCGCATGATCGCGGGCCTGGAGGAGGCCACCACCGGCACGGTCTCGCTCGGCGGCCGCGACATCACCGGCCTGCCCCCGTACAAGCGGCCCGTCAACACCGTCTTCCAGAGCTACGCGCTCTTCCCGCACCTCGACGTCAGCGAGAACATCGCCTTCGGCCTGCGCCGACGCGGCATCAAGTCCGTGAAGAAGCAGGTCGGCGAGATGCTGGAACTCGTCCAGCTCGGCGACTTCGCACACCGCAGACCGCATCAGCTCTCCGGCGGCCAGCAGCAGCGCGTCGCCGTGGCCCGCGCGCTCATCAACCACCCCCAGGTCCTCCTCCTCGACGAGCCCCTCGGCGCCCTCGACCTCAAACTGCGCCGCCGGATGCAGCTCGAACTCAAGCGGATCCAGACCGAGGTCGGCATCACGTTCATCCACGTCACCCACGACCAGGAGGAGGCCATGACCATGGCCGACACCGTCGCGGTGATGAACGGCGGCCGCGTCGAACAGCTCGGCGCCCCCGCCGATCTGTACGAGAACCCCCGGACCACCTTCGTGGCGAACTTCCTCGGCACCTCCAACCTCATCGAGGGGGAGATCCTCTCCACGGGCGCGGACGTCGTGGTCGCCGCCGGCGGAGGAAAGCTCACGCTGCCCGGCGGGCGCTGTCCGTCCCCGGCCGAGAGCGGCGGGAAGCTGCTCGTGGGAGTCCGCCCCGAGAAGATCTCCCTCACCCACACCGACGACGCGGCCGCGATACCCGACGGCCGCAACCGGGTCACCGGCCGCATCACCGACTCCAGCTTCATCGGCGTCTCCACGCAGTACGTCGTCGAGAGCCCGGCCGGCACGGCGCTCCACGTCTACGAGCAGAACATCGAGCGCGACAGCCGGCTCGCCCCCGGCGCCGACGTCGTCCTCCACTGGAACCCGGAGCACACCTTCGGACTCGACGCCGCCCAGTCCATCGACGCCGGAGCCGCCGGCGCGGAAGGCGTGGAGGAAGCGGCGTGAGCGTCACCGAGGCGCCGCCGGCGCATCCGGCGAAAGCCGAGGTCCGCAAGCCCTCCACCCGCAGGCGGCTCGTCCCCTACTGGCTGCTGCTCCCCGGCATCCTGTGGCTGCTCGTCTTCTTCGCGCTGCCGATGGTCTACCAGGCGTCGACCTCCGTACAGACCGGATCCCTGGAGAAGGGCTTCCAGGTCACCTGGCACTTCCGGACCTACTGGGACGCGCTCGCGGACTACTACCCGCAGTTCGTCCGGTCCCTCCTGTACGCGGGCACCGCCACGCTCCTGTGCCTGCTGCTCGGCTACCCGCTCGCCTATCTGATCGCGTTCAAGGCGGGCCGCTGGCGCAACCTGGCGCTCGTGCTGGTCGTCGCACCGTTCTTCACCAGCTTCCTGATCCGGACGCTGGCCTGGAAGACGATCCTCGCGGACGGCGGCGCGGTCGTCGACGTGCTGAACACCCTGCATGTCCTGGACGTCACCGCCTGGCTCGGCTGGACCGAGAGCAACCGGGTCCTGGCCACCCCCATGGCCGTCGTCTGCGGTCTGACGTACAACTTCCTGCCGTTCATGATCCTGCCGCTCTACACCTCGCTGGAAAGGATCGACGGCCGGCTGCACGAGGCCGCGAGCGATCTGTACGCCACTCCCTCCACCACCTTCCGCAAGGTGACACTGCCGCTGTCCATGCCCGGGGTCGTCTCCGGCACCCTGCTGACGTTCATCCCGGCCAGCGGTGACTACGTCAACGCGGAACTTCTCGGCTCCACCGACACCAAGATGGTCGGCAGCGTCATCCAGACCCAGTTCCTGCGGGTCCTGGACTACCCGACGGCGGCCGCGCTCTCGTTCATCCTCATGGCGGTCGTCCTGCTCGTGGTCACCGTCTACATCCGCCGCTCCGGGACGGAGGACCTGGTCTGATGCCCGTACTCCGCCTGCTTCGCCGGAACCTGGTCGTGATCGCGGGTCTGCTGACCCTCGCCTACATGATCCTTCCGAACGTCGTCGTCATGGTCTTCTCCTTCAACCGGCCGAGGGGGCGCTTCAACTACGCCTGGCAGGAGTTCTCCCTGGACGCCTGGAAGGACCCCTGCGGCGTCGCCGACCTCTGCGGTTCGCTCTCGCTCTCGCTGCGGATCGCCTTCTGGGCCACCGTCGGCGCGACCGTGCTCGGCACGATGATCGCCTTCGCGCTGGTCCGCTACCGCTTCCGGGCCCGCGGCGCGATCAACTCACTCATCTTCCTGCCGATGGCGATGCCCGAGGTCGTCATGGCCGCCTCGCTGCTCACGCTCTTCCTCAACATGGGCGCCGAACTCGGCTTCCGGACCGTGCTGATCGCCCACATCATGTTCTGTCTCAGCTTCGTGGTGACGGCCGTCAAGGCACGCGTGATGTCGATGGACCCGAGGCTGGAGGAGGCCGCCCGCGACCTGTACGCGGGCCCCGTGCAGACGTTCCTGCGGGTGACCCTCCCGATCGCCGCCCCGGGAATCGCCGCGGGAGCGCTGCTCGCTTTCGCACTCTCCTTCGATGACTTCATCATCACCAATTTCAACGCGGGCTCCACGGTGACGTTCCCCATGTTCGTCTGGGGATCGGCGCAGCGCGGGACGCCCGTGCAGATCAACGTCATCGGCACGGCCATGTTCGTCATCGCCGTGGCGGTGGTCCTCTCCGGCCGGCTCATCGCGAACCGGCGCAGGAACAACGCGGGAAAGTAGCACCCGAAGGAGTTGGGAACCATGGCCCCGGATGCCATGCGTACTGCCGCACGCTCACTCTCCGACGCGCGTCCCCTGGCGTACTGGCTCGACGACCCGGGAAAGCCCGGTGCCCTTCCCGCACTCACCGGCGACGAACGGTGCGATCTCCTGGTCGTCGGCGGCGGCTACAGCGGACTGTGGACCGCGCTGCTCGCCAAGGAACGGGACCCGGAGCGCGATGTCGTCCTCATCGAGGGCCACGAGGTGGGCTGGGCCGCCTCGGGCCGCAACGGCGGGTTCTGCGCCGCCTCGCTGACCCACGGCCTGGCCAACGGCCTGGAGCGCTGGCCGGACGAGATCGGGAAACTGGAGGAGCTGGGCGCGCGGAACCTCGACGCCATCGAGGCGGCCGTGGCCCGCTACTCCCTGGACTGCGACTTCGAGCGCACCGGCGAGATCGATGTCGCCACACAGCCCCACCAGCTCGACGAGCTCCGGGAATGGCACCGCAGGACCGAGGAACTCGGTCTGGGCGGACTCGAGTTCCTGGACCGCGACCAGGTGCGCTCCCATGTCGACTCACCGACATTCCTGGGCGGTCTGCTGGACCGGCGCGGCGTCGCCATGCTGCATCCGGGGAAGCTCGCCTGGGGGCTCAAAGAGGCATGCCTGGGTCTCGGCGTACGGATCCACGAGCACACCCGGGGCCTCGACATCGTCCGGTCGGGGGCCGGCGTGGCGGTGCGCACCCCGTACGGCAGGGTGTTCGCACGGGACGTCGCCCTCGGCACCAACATCTTCCCGTCACTGGTGCGGCGGGTGCGCCCGTACACGGTACCGGTGTACGACTACGCGCTGATGACGGAGCCACTGAGCGCGGATCAGCTCGCCTCGATCGGCTGGCACGACCGTCAGGGACTGGGGGACAGCGCGAATCAGTTCCACTATTTCCGGCTCTCGGCGGACAACCGGATCCTGTGGGGCGGATACGACGCCGTCTATCCGTACGGCGGCCGCCTGAACGCCTCGCTGGACCAGCGGCCGGAGACCTTCCTGAAACTCGCCGGGCAGTTCTTCGAGTGCTTTCCCCAGCTCTCCGGTGTGCGGTTCAGCCACGCCTGGGGCGGGGCGATCGACACGTGTTCCCGCTTCTCCGCGTTCTTCGGCACAGCCCACCGGGGACGGGTCGCGTACGCCGCCGGATACACCGGGCTGGGCGTAGGAGCCACACGCTTCGGCGCCGAGGTCATGCTCGACCTCCTCTCGGGCACGGAGACCGAGCGGACCGCACTCGACATGGTCCGCTCCAAGCCGATGCCCTTCCCGCCCGAGCCGTTCGCCTGGGCCGGGATCGAGCTCACCAAGAGGTCCCTCGCCCGCGCCGACAGCCATCACGGGCACCGCAATCTGTGGCTGCGGACCATGGACCGGCTGGGACTCGGCTTCGACAGCTGAGCCCCGGTGACCCAGCTCACTACCGATCGGTAGCCGAACCCGCGTCATGATCCGGGTCCGGCCCTCTCCCTCCCCTGAACGCACCGGCAGCACCCTGCCGGTGCCCACAGGGAGAGGGAGGAAGTCCATGACCGGCACGGGGGCGGAAGCCGCGGTCGTATGGCTCGCATCGGTGGCACCGGATCCGGGTGCCTGCCGGAGGGAGTGGGAGCGCAACCCTCAGGGGATGGCGCTCCTCCCCGCCGGAAAGCGCTGGGACGTGCTGCTCGTTCCGGGGGAGCTCGGCTATCCGACGCTCGATGTGCTCACCCGGCTCCTCGACAGGCCCGGCCCCGTCCTCGCGGACTTCGGCGCCTCCCGGATGGGCTTCTTCGTGCCCCCGGGTACGGCGGCCCGCTGGATCGGGACAGGCATCCGCGGCGTCGGCGCGGGGACGTGGATCGTCGTCCCCCGGCCCGGCAGCACCGTGGGCGGGGTGCGATGGCTGATCCCGCCGGACGGTTCCGGCGCGCTGACCGACGCGACCCTCCTGGAGCTCGCCCTGCACGAGGCCGCGGCCGCCCGTGGCGCGCACGGTGGGAGGTGAGGCGGCACCACAGGTCCTGGCAACCTGATCGGTCCTACTTCGGCGGCTGACCGCTTCTCGTGCCCGCGTGCAGGGCCAGCAGCAGCACCCCGCTGAGGCACCAGCCGGCCACCACGTCCAGCGGCCAGTGGTAGCCACGCAGCACCAGGCCGACGCTCGTCGCCGCCGTCAGCAGGACGGCGGCGACGAGCGTCACCCATGACCGCCTCAGATACGGGGCCAGCAGCAGCGCCGCGGCCCCGTACGCCACCATCGCCGTGGTCGTATGGCCCGAGGGGTAGTAGCCCGTCGCCTCGGTCAGCGGCCCCTGCCGGTCCGTCCACAGCTTGAGGGGGACGACGAGCGCCGGAACGGCGGCCATGGCCAGGGCGGCGTACAGCGCCGCACGCCGGGCGCGGCGGAACCAGGCGACGAGGACGGTGCACGCCAGTACGGGCAGGGCGACCTGCATGTTGCCGAGATCGGCGAAGAAGTCCGCGAGCGGGGCGGGACCTCGCCCCGCAAGCTCCAGGCCGAGGCGTTCGTCGGGGTCCAGCAGCGGGCCGTCGGCCAGCACCTGCCAGGTGATCACGAGGAACAGTGCCAGCAGCGCTCCGGCCGTGGAAACGAGAGGAACCGGCCACCGGGGAACAGGGGGGATTGTTCCGAGGTGGCCGGTCGGATCGGTGTGCCGCGCGCCCCGGGGGGTGTGGGGCGGGCGGCTATCCGATCGGTGAGGAGTCCCGGAGCCCGAAGCTCCAGCGGTGTGCGCGATGGCACGGCCGGGACGGCGCTGGGGGAGCCCCGGCCCGACATCACCCGCAGTCCCCTGCGGGCGGGGTGTTTCTCTCATCTGGGGAGACCGTACGTCAGAGGAAGGAGGCACCGGAAGTGACCACGGTATCCCGCCATCGCCCTCGCACACCTTCTTCACACGCCTCCACCCGGGAGCCGGGCCTCGCCCGGAGAGCGACGCCCGGCGCCGGGTGATCCGCCCGCGTCAGAGCCGCGCGAACGCCTGCTCGAGGATGTCCAGGCCCTCGTTCAGCAGGTCCTCGCCGATGACGAGCGGCGGCAGGAAGCGCAGGACGTTGCCGTAGGTGCCACAGGTCAGGACCAGCAGACCTTCCGCGTGGCAGGCCTTGGCCAGTGCCCCCGCGGCGGCCGCGTCGGGCTCCTTCGTGCCCGGCTTCACCAGCTCGATCGCGATCATGGCGCCCCGGCCGCGGATGTCCCCGATGGCGTCACCGCTCGGGAGCTTCGACTGCATCTCGGCGAGGCGGCCCTTCATGACCTCCTCGATGCGCTTGGCCTTGCCGTTCAGGTCCAGCTCGCGCATCGTCTCGATGGCGCCGAGCGCGCCCGCGCAGGCCACCGGGTTGCCCCCGTACGTTCCGCCGAGGCCGCCGGCGTGGGCGGCGTCCATGATCTCGGCGCGGCCGGTGACCGCGGAGAGGGGAAGGCCGCCCGCGATGCCCTTGGCCGTGGTGATCAGGTCGGGCACGATGCCCTCGTCCTCGCAGGCGAACCACTGGCCGGTACGGCAGAAGCCCGACTGGATCTCGTCCGCGACGAAGACGATGCCGTTGTCCTTCGCGAACCGGGCGATCTCCGGGAGGAAGCCCTTGGCCGGCTCGATGAAACCACCCTCGCCGAGGACCGGCTCGATGATGATCGCGGCGACGTTGTCCGCGCCGATCTGCTTGGTGATCTCGTCGATGGCCTGCGCGGACGCCTCGGCACCGGCGTTCTCGGCGCCGGTCGGCCAGCGGTAGCCGTACGCCACCGGCACGCGGTACACCTCGGGCGCGAACGGACCGAAGCCCTGCTTGTACGGCATGTTCTTCGCCGTCAGCGCCATCGTGAGGTTCGTCCGGCCGTGGTAGCCGTGGTCGAAGACGACGACCGCGGTGCGCTTGGTCCAGGCGCGGGCGATCTTCACGGCGTTCTCGACGGCCTCGGCACCCGAGTTGAACAGCGCCGACTTCTTGGCGTGGTCACCCGGCGTCAGCTCGGCGAGCTGCTCGCAGACCTCGACGTACCCCTCGTACGGCGTGACCATGAAACAGGTGTGCGTGAAGTCGGCGAGCTGTGCCGAGGCGCGGCGCACGACGGCCTCGGCGGAGGCGCCCACCGAGGTGACGGCGATACCGGAACCGAAGTCGATCAGCCGGTTGCCGTCCACGTCCTCGATGATTCCGCCGCCCGCCCGAGCGGTGAAGACCGGCAGCGTGGAACCCACACCTGCCGCGACCGCCGCGACACGGCGGGCCTGCAGCGCGGCCGACTTCGGGCCGGGGATGGCGGTGACGACGCGGCGCTCCTGCGGGATGTCGGACATGAGGGGCTCCTGGGAGTGTTTCGGACGCTTCTGTTTCTGCAGGCTAGGGGCGGGTGCGGGCAGTGGTCATGCTCCGATCGGGAGTGGTGGGGGCGTGTCCTTGTCCGTGGCGGACAGATGCCCCGGCGGGGCCGGTGTCCGCCGTGGACGGAGCCCGCGGTCGGGTCATCCGCCCGCATGGCTGAACTACCCGCGCCCGGGCACTAGATTGGCCGGTGCAGAGGGCGGGACCTGGCTGGTCAGGGGGCAGCACTTCATGGACACCGAAGGCACGTACGACGCACGGGGCACGGGCGCGGACCGGGTGCCCCGCCCTGCCGGGCCACCGCGTGCGGCGCCACCACCTCCCGCGTATGCCCCGCACCCCCGCCGCCCACCGGCGGGCGACGCCGGTGTCGAGGAGTGGCTCCGCACCCCGCGCCCCGTGCGGGAACCGGGCGTATGGCGCTACGGGCACACCCCGCGCCCGCCCGAGAAGCCCGAGGGGGTGTCCGACCGCTCGCTGCTGGTCGGGGTGCTCATCTCCGTACTCTGCGGGCTGCTCCTGTGGTCGCTCTGGCGCAACGGGTACATCCCCTACCGGCTCGTCCCGGTGAAGCTGTTCACTCCCAGCGACTGGTGGTACGCCGGTACGTTCGGCGGACCCCGGACGATCGAGGGCGCCGACGCCCTCACGGTCTACGAGGCCGTCCTCTTCGGGCTCCTGATCTACGGCTGCGGGCGCCTGGGCAACTGGTCCGAGATCTTCCGGCGCCATGTCGTCGGCCGTGGGCAGCCCTTCCTCGGGCTGGCCACCGCCGCCGGCGGCGCTCTGGCCGAGCTCCTCGTGTGGAAGGACGCCGTGCCGCTCGTCCGGCCGGTACTGATCCTCGTCGCCTCGGTCGCGGGGGGTGAGATCTACCAGAGCCAGACCGTGGTCAACGTGATCTACACCGTGATCGCCCTCGGAGTACTCTGGCCGTTCGCCCGCCTCGGCCACTGGCGCGCGCTGGTCGCCGACCGGTTCGGGAAGGGCGCCGCCGCGACGCCCCAGGCCCCTTCCGCGCACCCGGAAGCCCCCACCCCGGAGCAGTGGCCGGAGCTCCGCGCGGCGGGCCGGACGGACGCCGCCGAGGCACTCACCGCCGAGGTGCGCACCGGCCGGATGAATGACGTCGACGTCGCGCGCCTGCGCCACGCCTGGACGGTGGGCCGGGGGCACCCGGAGCGCCTCGACGCGCTCACCGAGGCCGTCCTGCGCACCGGCGGCGCCGCCGCGCTCCACCCCTCGGGTGCCCGGGACCTGCCCAGCCGGACCGCCCGGCACGATCTGCTCACCGGCCAGGTCCGTCTCGGCAGCTGCGCCGACGACCCGCACAACCCGTACGCCCGCCGCGGTTCGGGCCTCGCCCTGGAACCCGCCCTGCTGGGCACCTCCCTGCTGGCGGTCGGCCCGCCGGGCGCGGGCAAGTCCGCCCGGCTGGTGCGGCCGGTCGTCGAGTCGCTCGCCCTGCAGGCACTCGCCGGCCGGGCGGCGGTGCTCGCCGTCGGCGGCGCCGGGGGCGAGCTCGGCCCGGACGACGCGTTCGACGTCGTGGTGCGGATCGGTGACCCGTCCTCCGTGCACGACTTCGACCTGTACGGCGGTACGACCGACCCCGACGAGGCCGCGAGTGTGCTCGCGGAGGGGCTGGTCGGCGACGTGACCCACCTGGACAGCAGGCGCGCCGCCACTGTGCTCGCCCAGCTGCTCGGCCCCTACCGCGCCGTCCACGGGCACTTCCCCGGCGTGCCCGCGCTCCGGGAGCTCCTGGACGGCGACCTCGCCGCGATCGACGCGCTGCGGGAGGCCCTCGGGGCGGGAGGCCACCAGGCCATGCTGCGCGAGCTGGACGCCCGCACCCGGCAGAAGGGCGGAGCCGGCGACCCCGGGCCGGTGCTCGCCGACCGGATCGCGCTGCTCGACCGGCCCGCGTTCGCGCCGTTCTTCGCCACCGGTGAGGAGGCCCGGCCCTTCTCGCTGCGTTCCCTCGAACACCTGCCGCTCCGGGTCAGGATCGACCTTCCGGAGCGGGCGCACGCCGAGGCGTCGCGGCTGCTCACCCGGCTCGTCCTCGCCCAGTTCACGGCGATCGCCGCCGCCCGCGCCGACCGGTCGCTCTTCGTCTGCCTGGTCCTGGACGACGCCACGCACACCGTCACCGCCGAGACCGTCCGGGGCATCCGGCGGCTGCGGTCGGTCAACGCGGGAGCGGTCCTGACGCTGCGCACCGTCGACGACGTCCCCGAGGGGCTGCACACCCCGCTGCTCGGTGCCGTCGGCTGCTGCATGGTCTTCAGCGGGATCACCACCTGGGACGGCAAGCGCTTCGCCGAGGTCTGGGGCAAGGAGTGGGTGGAGACCCGCGAGGTCGCCCACCACGCGGTCTTCGCGGACCAGCCGTTCACCCGCGCCCTGCACGGGTTGCGCAAGCTCGTCACCGGCAAGGCCGTGACCCGGGACGCCGTGACCGTGCGGCGGGTCGAGCGGGAGCGCTGGTCCGCGTCGGAGCTCGCGTACCAACTCCCCGCAGGTCACGCGGTCCTGTCGCTGACGACGGTGGACGGCGAGCACGCGTCCCCGCTCCTGGTCGAGCTGGGGGGCTGAGCGCGAGGTTTCGGGGACCCTGCCGCCCTGGCAGAATCACCCCCGCCCGTCTGTACGGGGCGGAGTGTTCGGGCCGTCCGCGCAGGCCGGGTCCATCGAGCCGTCCGCACGGACGGCGCCATCGACTCCCAGAGGTCCGGCGGTCCATGCCTCCCACTCTCGCCTCGCTCGTCCAGCACTCGGCACTCAAGCTCACCGTCCGGGCGGGCGCCGACCGGCTCGGCACACCGGTGCGGTGGGCGCATGCCAGCGAGCTCGCCGACCCGGTCCCGTACATGGACGGCGGTGAGCTGCTCCTCGTCACCGCGACCAACCTCGACGCCCGGGACCCCGGGACGATGCGCCGGTACGTACAGCGGCTCGTCGGCGCCGGAGTCGCCGGGATCGGCTTCGGGGTCGGTGTCACCTACGACGAGATTCCCCCAGCCCTGGTGGACGCCGCGGAGGAAGCGGGGCTTCCGCTCCTGGAAGTGCCCCGGCGCACGCCGTTCCTCGCCATCAGCAAGGCGGTGTCCGCGGCGATCGCCGCGGACCAGTACCGCTCGGTCACGGCCGGCTTCGAGGCCCAGCGGGAACTGACCCGGGCCGCCGTCGCCGGCGACGGCCCCGCGGAGCTGCTCACCCGCCTCGCCGCACACGTCGACGGATGGGCCGCGCTGTACGACTCCGCGGGCGCCGTCGTCGCCGCGGCGCCCGACTGGGCCGCCCGCCGCGCCGCCCGGCTCACCCCCGAGGTGGAGCGGCTGCGGGACCGCCCCGCCCCGGCCAGCGCGGTCGTCGGCGACAGCGACGGCGACGACCGGGTCGAACTCCAGTCCCTGGGCGCCGGCCGCAGGAACCGCGGTGCGCTGGCCGTCGGCACAGGGGCGGCGCTCGGCACGGCCGAGCGCTACGCGGTGCACTCCGCGGTCGCCCTGCTGACCCTGACCACGGCCCGTTCCCGTGCGCTCCAGGGCGCGGAGCAACGCCTGGGCGCGGCGATCCTGCGCATGCTGCTGGCGGGGGAGTCCGACCACGCCCGGGCCGTCGCGGGGGACCTGTACGGCGGGTTGCTCGACGCCCCCTTCCGGCTGCTGATCGCCGAGGCACCGGCCCCGCCCGGGACGGAGCTGCTCGCGGAGGCGATGGAGGCCGCCGCCTCCCGGTCCGGCGAGGCCCTGCTGATGGTGCCCGAGGGCGAACGCCTCGTGGTGCTGGCCGTGGACGGCGGCGCGGCGGTCGAGGCCTGCGCGGCGCATGCCCGGGCCGTGGACGACCGCCCCGCGCGCGAGCCGGGTGCCGATGACGCCGAGGCGGTCGTCGGCATGTCCGCCCCCTCCGGGCCGATCGCCGTCTCCGCCGCGTACAAGCAGGCCGAACAGGCCCTCTCGGTGGCCCGACGCCGGGGCAGGACCCTGGTCGAGCACGAGGAACTCGCGGCCGGCTCCGTCCTGCCGCTCCTCGCCGACGACGCCGTCCGGGCCTTCGCCGACGGGATGCTGCGGCCGCTGCGGGAACACGACGCGAAGAGCCGCGGTGATCTGGCCGCCTCCCTGCGCGCCTGGCTCTCCCGGCACGGCCAGTGGGACGCCGCCGCCGCCGACCTGGGCGTCCACCGCCACACCCTGCGCTACCGGATGCGCCGGGTCGAGGAGATCCTGGGCCGCTCGCTGGACGACCCGGACGTCCGGATGGAGCTGTGGCTGGCCCTCAAGGCGACGGCGGCCTCCTCGGGGACGCAGTAGCTCCGTCCGCTACGACAAACCGGCGTACCGGCCCTCCGCCGCACTCCACGGCGGACAAGCCACATCCGCGCCGGGTCGTCCTACGGTGGGGCCGAAGGGCGCCCGTGCGGCGCCCGGCGATCGTCGTCCACCACCCCCGAAGGGCCGGAACCGCCATGACTTCCACCCACGCCTTCTGGCTGGCCGGCCGCCAGGCCACCGGCGAGGACAGCTTCGACGTCACCAACCCCTGGGACGGCCGTCTCGTCGGCACGGTCGCCGTGCCGACCGACGCCCAGGTCGAGGAGGCCGTCTCCGCCGCGTACGCCGTGCGCGAGGAGTTCGCCGCGACTCCGGCGCACGTACGGGCCGCCGCCCTCGACCACGTCGTACGCCGCCTCACCGAGCGCACCGAGGAGATCGCCCAGCTGATCTCCGCCGAGAACGGCAAGCCCATCAAGTGGGCCCGAGGCGAGGTCGGCCGCGCCGTCTCCGTCTTCCGTTTCGCCGCCGAGGAGGCCCGCCGTTTCAACGGCGGCGACGCCCAGCGGCTGGACACGGACGCCGGCGGCACCGGCCGCCTCGGCCTGACCCGGCGCTTCCCGCGCGGCCCCGTCCTCGGCATCGCGCCCTTCAACTTCCCGCTCAACCTGAGCGCCCACAAGGTCGCCCCGGCCATCGCCGTCGGTGCGCCGATCATCCTGAAGCCGGCGCCGGCCACCCCGATCTCGTCCCTGATCCTGGGCGAGCTGCTGGCCGAGACGGACCTCCCGGCAGGGTCCTGGTCCGTGCTGACCGTGCCCAACGACCGGATGCCCGCCCTGGTCCAGGACGAGCGGCTCCCGGTGATCTCCTTCACCGGATCCGGCCCGGTCGGTTACTCGATCATGGAGTCGGTTCCGCGCAAGCACTGCACCCTGGAACTCGGCGGCAACGGCGCGGCCGTCGTCCTCGGGGACTGGTCCTCCGAGGAGGACCTGGATCGGGCCGCGACCCGCATCGCGACCTTCTCCAACTACCAGGGCGGCCAGTCCTGCATCTCGGTGCAGCGTGTCATCGCGGACACCTCGGTGTACGACCGGCTCGTCCCGAAGATCGTCGCGGCGGTCGAGGCCCTGGTGACCGGAGACCCCTCCGACCCGGCGACCGACGTCGGCCCGCTGGTCAGCGAGGACGCCGCCCGCCGGGTCGAGTCCTGGGTCGACGAGGCCGTCTCCGCCGGCGCCACGCTGCTGACCGGCGGCAAGCGCGACGGCGCGACCTACGCCCCGACGGTCCTCACCGACCTTCCGGACACCACGACGATCGCCGGCGAAGAGGTCTTCGGCCCGGTCCTGTACGTCGAGAAGACCGAGGGCGAGGCCGAGGCCTTCGCCGCCGTCAACTCCTCCAAGTACGGACTGCAGGCGGGCGTCTTCACCCACGACCTGCAGACCGCCTTCCGCGCCCACCGCGCCCTGGAGGTGGGAGGCGTGATCATCGGCGACGTCCCCTCCTACCGCGCCGACCAGATGCCGTACGGCGGCGCCAAGCAGTCCGGAGTGGGCCGCGAGGGCGTCCGCTACGCCATGGACGACTACACCTACGAGCGGGTGCTGGTGCTCACCGGCCTGGCCCTGTAGCCCGGACTTCCGCGACGAACGGCCGGAGCCCGCTGCGGGGCTTCGGCCGCTCGCGTCCGTGCGGGACGGACCTTTCGGGGGGGCAGACGGGCAGCAGGCCCGCCCTGTGCGGATGATCTTGCGTGACCTCAGGCCCGTTCAGTGGTTAGGGCTATTAACGGGTGGACACATCCGATGAGAAGAAGACGAGGTCACTAAGTGAAGTCATACCGGACGCGTGCACTGCTCCGAGGCTCCCTCGGGTTCGGTGCCGCTCTGATGGCCGCGGGGCTGTCCGCCGGGGCGGCACACGCCGACGAGACGCACACCGACGCGCACAACGCGCCCCATTTCGCCCTCATCCAGACCGGGCAGATCGACGACCCTCTGGAGGACGTGCTGGAGCACGCGGCGGTCCTCGGCACCACCTACGTCTTCGACTGAGGCCGGGCTGTCGGCCACCGGCACGGCCGCACGCCGTGCCGGTGGGCCGCTCCGGCCACAGCCCGGACCTGCCGGCGCGTGGGGAGACGGAGGTCGCCCGACCGGCGGAGCGGGCAGCTCGCCTCGTGCCCGGACGGTTCGCGCGGAGGGTTCCACCGCGCGAGGGCTCCGGCCGCTCCCGTACGCCGCCGGGGCCCGTCGCAGGGGTGGTGGGGTCGGCGCGGATCGGGTAGATACGGACAAGTGGTACCGATCGGCACGCGTACGGCCAGACCCCTACCCCGACTCGCGGCGAGGTGAGCTCCTCATGTCCGCCCCATCCGACATTCCCCAGGCCCCCAAAGTCACCGAGCGCGAAGCGCGGCAGGTGGCTGAGGCCGCCCGTGAGCAGGACTGGCGCAAGCCGAGTTTCGCCAAGGAACTCTTCCTCGGCCGCTTCCGCCTGGACCTGATCCACCCCCACCCCCTGCCGGCCCCGGACGACGTACGGCGCGGCGAGGCCTTCCTCGCCCGGCTGCGCGAGTTCTGCGAGGCCCAGGTCGACGGCGCCCTCATCGAGCGCGAGGCCAGGATCCCCGACGAGGTGATCAACGGCCTCAAGGAGCTCGGCGCCCTCGGCATGAAGATCGAGACCAAGTACGGCGGACTGGGGCTGACGCAGGTCTACTACAACAAGGCTCTCGCGCTGGCCGGTTCGGCGAGTCCCTCGATCGGCGCGCTGCTCTCCGCCCACCAGTCCATCGGCGTACCGCAGCCGCTGAAGATGTTCGGCACACAGGAGCAGAAGGACGCCTTCCTGCCGCGCCTCGCGCGGACGGACATCTCCGCCTTCCTGCTCACCGAACCCGACGTCGGCTCCGACCCGGCGCGGCTCGCGACCACGGCCGTGCCCGACGGGGTCGACTACGTCCTGGACGGCGTGAAGCTCTGGACGACCAACGGCGTCGTCGCCGACCTGCTCGTCGTCATGGCCCGGGTCCCCGAGTCCGAGGACCACAAGGGCGGCATCACCGCCTTCGTCGTCGAGGCCGACTCCCCGGGCATCACCGTGGAGCACCGCAACGCCTTCATGGGCCTGCGCGGCATCGAGAACGGCGTCACCCGCTTCCACCAGGTCCGGGTCCCCGCGGCGAACCGGATCGGCCCCGAGGGCGCCGGCCTCAAGATCGCCCTCACCACACTCAACACCGGCCGCCTCTCGCTGCCCGCCATGTGCGTCGGCGTCGGCAAGTGGTCCCTGAAGATCGCCCGTGAGTGGTCGGCGGTCCGTGAGCAGTGGGGCAGGGCGGTCGCCCGGCACGAGGCGGTCGGGGCGAAGATCTCCTTCATCGCCGCCACCACCTTCGCCCTCGAAGCGGTCGTGGACCTCTCCTCGCAGATGGCCGACGAGAGCCGCAACGACATCCGCATCGAGGCCGCGCTCGCCAAGCTGTACGGCTCCGAGATGGGCTGGCTGATCTCCGACGAACTCGTCCAGATCCGTGGCGGACGCGGCTTCGAGACCGCCGCCTCGCTCGCGGCCCGCGGTGAACGCGCCGTCCCCGCCGAGCAGATGCTCCGCGACATGCGGATCAACCGGATCTTCGAGGGCTCCACGGAGATCATGCACCTGCTGATCGCCCGCGAGGCCGTCGACGCCCATCTCAAGGTCGCCGGAGACATCATCGACCCCGACAAGCCGCTCTCCGACAAGGCGAGGGCAGGCGCCAACGCCGCCGGGTTCTACGCACGCTGGCTCCCCAAGCTGGTCAGCGGACCCGGTCAGCTGCCCAACGCCTACGGCGAGTTCCGCGTCCCCGGACACCCCGACGTCTCCACGCACCTGCGGTACGTCGAGCGGTCGTCCCGCAAGTTGGCCCGCTCCACCTTCTACGCGATGTCCCGCTGGCAGGGCCGCATGGAGACCAAGCAGGGATTCCTCGGCCGGATCGTCGACATCGGCGCCGAACTCTTCGCGATGAGCGCCGCCTGCGTCCGGGCCGAGCACCTGCGTGCCGACGACGACCACGGCCGCGAGGCGTACCAGCTCGCCGACGTGTTCTGCCGGCAGTCCCGTATCCGGGTGGAGGAGCTCTTCAACCGGCTCTGGTCCAACACCGACGACATCGACAAGCGCGTCGTCGACGGAGTCCTCTCCGGGACCTACACCTGGCTGGAGGAGGGCGTCATCGACCCCAGCGGCGACGGCCCCTGGATCGCCGACGCCACCCCCGGCCCGGCCACCGGGGACGACGTCCACCGCACCGTCCGCTGAATCCGGTACCCCGTGGGGCGCGTCCACTGCCTGGACGCGCCCCACGGGCACGCCGGGCGCAGGGCAAAATGGGCGCCCGTGACCGTCATCGACATCCCCGGCTCCAAGTCCGTCACCGCCCGCGCCCTGTTCCTGGCCGCGGCGGCGGAGGGCACCACCACCCTCCTGCGCCCCCTCCACTCGGACGACACCGAGGGGTTCACCGAGGGACTGACCCGTCTCGGATACGGGGTCAGCCGCGAGCCGGACCGATGGCACATCGAGGGGCGTCCCTCGGGGCCCGCCGCCACGGACGCCGAGGTCCACTGCCGCGACGGGGCCACCACCGCGCGCTTCCTGCCGACCCTCGCCGCCGCGGCGGCCTCCGGCACCTACCGCTTCGACGCCTCCGCACAGATGCGCCGCCGCCCCCTCGCCCCGCTCACCGAGGCCCTGCGGGCCCTCGGCGTCGACCTGCGTCACGAAGCAGCCGAGGGCCACCACCCGCTCACCATCGAGGCGTCGGGCGTCAAGGGCGGCGAACTCACCCTCGACGCGGGGGAGTCGTCCCAGTACCTCACCGCCCTGCTGATGCTCGGCCCGCTCACCGCCGAAGGCCTCCGGATCGACGTCACGGAACTCGTCTCGGCGCCGTACATCGAGATCACCCTCGCGATGATGCGCAGTTTCGGAGTGGAGGTCCTCCGGGAGGGGAACACCTTCACCGTCCCTCCCGGCGGCTACCGCGCCACCACGTACGCCGTGGAGCCCGACGCGTCCACCGCGAGCTACTTCTTCGCCGCGGCGGCGCTCACCGGCCATGAGGTCACCGTCCCCGGCCTCGGCGCGGGCGCGCTCCAGGGCGACCTGCGCTTCACCGACGTGCTGCGCCGGATGGGCGCCGACGTCCGTACGACGGCGGACTCCACGACCGTACGGTCCTCCGGCCGGCTCTCCGGCCTGACGGTCAACATGCGCGACATCTCCGACACGATGCCCACGCTCGCCGCGATCGCGCCGTTCGCCACCGCGCCGGTACGGATCGAGGACGTCGCCAACACCCGGGTGAAGGAGTGCGACCGGCTGGAGGCCTGCGCGGAGAACCTGCGGAACATGGGAATCACCGTGCACACCGGGCCCGACTGGATCGCGATCCACCCCGGCACCCCGCGCCCCACCGAGATCGTCACCCACGGCGACCACCGCATCGTGATGTCGTTCGCCGTCACCGGGCTGCGCACGCCCGGCATGAGCTACGACGACCCCGGCTGCGTTCGGAAGACGTTCCCCCGGTTCCACGAGGCGTTCGCGGACTTCGTGGCGAGGACCTCGACACGGCAGTGAACGACCGCCCGCTCCGGTGCTTGGCGGACTACGGTCGCCCTCATGATGTCCCGGAAGGACGCCCTGTCCGTTCTCGCCCTGCTGCGCGAAGCCGGCGCCGACGTGGTGATCGCCGGAGGCTGGGGCGTCGACGCCCTGCTCGGCGAGGAGACCCGCGAGCACCGCGATCTCGACCTCCTGCACATCCGTGAGCAGGAGCAGGCGGTCGTGGCCGCCCTGGAGTCGGCCGGATACACCGAGACGCTGGACTGGCGTCCCGCCCGCTTCGTGCTCAGCCATCCCTCCGGTCTCGAAATCGACCTGCACCCGCTGGAGTTCGCCGCTGACGGGTCGGCCGTCCAGTCCTCACTCGACCCCGAGGAGCCCTTCCGCTACCCGGCCGCCTGCTTCGTCACGGGCACCATCGGGGGGATCACCGTGCCCTGCATCTCCGCCGAGCAGCAGGCGCTGTTCCACCAGGGCTACGAACCTGCCGAGCGTGATGTGGCGGACATGCGGCGACTGGCGGAGAAATTCGGCGTCGACGCGCCTTCCTGACCCCCTGATGCCGCACAATCGAGCCTCGGCCGCGATCAGGACACGGGTCCCGGCGCGCCAACGAAAGGCAGGGGCAGGGATGTTCGGGGTGTACAGGGCGGGCGGTCGGCGGGGCGCCGTGGCGGCGGGATGCGCGGTGGCGACCCTCGTGTGCCTGGCCGGATGCGGCAGCGACGACGACGGCGGCGGCAAGGGCGGGGCCGCGCAGAGCCCCACCCCCTCACGCCCGGCAGCCACTGGCGGCGTGCTCACCGAGGCGCAGCTCACGGCCGTCGCCCTGGCCGACGGGGAGCGGGCCGGTGGCCTCACCGTGTCCGCGTACGACCTGGAAGGGCCGCTCGGGGACGCCTACACCGCCGACCCCGCCGTCTGCCAGCCATTCGTCAGCCTCGCCGGGGACGTCAGCGACTACGAGCCCGTCGCCCAGGTGCACCGCAAGGCCGAGAAGCCGGAGGAGATGCTCGGCGTCACCGTCGACGTGACCCTGCGCTCGTACGGCAACGGCGAGGCGGAGAAGGTCATGCAGTCGCTCGACGCGGCGGGCCGGGAGTGTGCCGGCGGTCTGACCGAGGAGCGGGCGATCGCGCGCGCGACGTACGAGAAGGCCGAACCCGCCGCGCTGCCCGCCTTCGCGGACGAGGCCGACGGGGCGAAGGCCTACCGCTTCACCGTGCTCGACGTGAAGGGCAAGCTGAAGCTGTACGAGTACCTCACCGTCCTGCGGTCCGGCTCCATCACCCTCGCCTTCCGCGGCGAGATCCTGGGCACCGAGGACATCGGCGGGGTCCCGGAGGACGTCATGGCTGCCCAGTGGAGGAAATTCCGTGCCGGGCAGGCCTGAGGTACGCGCTGACGGGGACGCCCTGTCGGCGCGCACAGCTGATGCGGCAACAATGGGGGGCATGAGCGACAGCCCTGCACCCCTCGCCGATCCGCATCTCGTCTTCGACGCGACGGAAGGCCGCCGGGATCTGGTGATCCTCGGCTCCACCGGGTCCATCGGTACCCAGGCCATCGACCTGGTCCTGCGCAACCCCGGCCGCTTCCGCGTCACCGCGCTCTCCGCCGCCGGCGGCAGGGTCCAGCTCCTCGCCGAGCAGGCGCGGCAGCTGCGGGTGCGTACGGTCGCGGTGGCCGACGCGGACAAGGTGCCGGCACTCCGCGAGGCCCTGCGTGACGCCTACGGGGCGGGAGAGCCGCTCCCGGAGATCCTGGCCGGTCCGGACGCCGCCACGGAACTCGCCGCGAGCGACTGCCACACCGTGCTGAACGGGATCACCGGCTCGATCGGACTCGCCCCCACACTCGCCGCGCTGAAGGCGGGCCGCACCCTCGCCCTGGCCAACAAGGAGTCGCTGATCGTCGGCGGCCCGCTGGTGAAGGCGCTCGCCGCCCCCGGCCAGATCATCCCCGTCGACTCCGAGCACGCCGCGCTCTTCCAGGCGATCGCCGCGGGGAAGCGCGCCGACGTCCGCAAGCTCGTCGTGACCGCGTCCGGCGGCCCGTTCCGAGGGCGTACGCGCGGTGAACTCGCCGACGTGACCCGGGAGCAGGCCCTGGCGCACCCGACCTGGGCCATGGGCCCGGTCATCACGGTCAACTCCGCGACCCTGGTCAACAAGGGGCTGGAGGTCATCGAGGCGCATCTGCTCTACGACATCCCGTTCGACCGGATCGAGGTCGTGGTCCACCCCCAGTCCTACGTTCACTCGATGGTGGAGTTCACCGACGGCTCCACCCTCGCCCAGGCGACCCCGCCCGACATGCGGGGCCCCATCGCGATCGGCCTCGGCTGGCCCGAGCGAATCCCGGACGCGGCGCCCACATTCGACTGGACGACGGCCTCCAGCTGGGAGTTCTTCCCGCTCGACACCGAGGCCTTCCCGTCCGTCGGGCTCGCCCGGCACGTGGGCACCCTGGGCGGCACCGCCCCCGCGGTGTTCAACGCCGCCAACGAGGAGTGCGTGGACGCCTTCCTGGCGGGACGGCTGCCCTTCAACGGAATCATGGATACGGTCACTGCGGTGGTCGCCGAACACGGCACCCCCTCCACGGGAACGTCACTGACGGTCGCGGACGTCCTCGAAGCGGAGACCTGGGCCCGGTCCAGGGCACGCGAACTCTCGACGGAAGCGACAGCGGAGGCGCACGCATGAGCATGACGACGATCTTGATGACGATCCTCGGGATCGCCATCTTCGCCGTGGGTCTGCTGTTCTCGATCGCCTGGCACGAACTGGGCCACCTCTCGACGGCCAAGCTCTTCGGCATCAGGGTGCCGCAGTACATGGTCGGCTTCGGCCCGACGATCTGGTCGCGCAAGAAGGGCGACACCGAGTACGGAATCAAGGCCATCCCGGCGGGCGGCTACATCCGCATGATCGGCATGTTCCCCCCGGGGCCCGACGGCCGGATCGAGGCACGCTCCACCTCACCGTGGCGCGGCATGATCGAGGACGCCAGGTCCGCCGCCTTCGAGGAGCTCGAGCCGGGCGACGAAACGCGCCTCTTCTACACGCGCAAGCCGTGGAAGCGCGTGATCGTGATGTTCGCCGGTCCCTTCATGAACCTGGTGCTGGCCGTCGCGATCTTCATGGGCGTGGCCATGACCTTCGGCTTCCAGACACAGACCACCGAAGTCGCGGGCGTCCAGCAGTGCGTGATCGCGCAGAGTGAGAACCGCGACACCTGCAAGGCCTCGGACCCGGTCTCGCCGGCCAAGGCCGCCGGCCTCGAGGAGGGTGACACGATCGTCGCCTTCAACGGCCAGAAGATCGACGACTGGGCCACCCTCTCGGACAAGATCCGGCAGACCATCGGCCCCGCCACCGTCACCGTGCGGCGCGACGGTCAGGAGCACACCCTCAGCGCCGTACTGAAGAAGAACGCCGTCGCCAAGAAGGACGCCGACGGCGAGGTCGTCCCCGACCAGTACATCAGCGCCGGGTACCTCGGCTTCGCCGCCAGGACGGAGATCCTGCCGCTCTCCTTCGGCGACTCGGTCGTCCGCATGGGCGACATGATCGAGAACGGCGTCGATTCGATCATCGCCCTGCCCACCAAGATTCCCGACCTGTGGAACGCGGCGTTCAGTGACGGCGAGCGAGCCGACGACTCACCGGTGGGCGTGGTCGGCGCGGCCCGGATCGGCGGCGAGGTGATGAACCTCGACATCCCGGCCCAGAACCAGGTCGCGATGATGCTGTTCCTGCTCGCAGGCTTCAACCTCTCGCTGTTCCTGTTCAACATGCTGCCCCTGCTCCCGCTGGACGGCGGGCACATCGCGGGTGCGCTCTGGGAGGCCCTGCGCCGCAACGTGGCCAAGGTCTTCAAGCGCCCCGACCCCGGCCCGTTCGACGTGGCGAAGCTCATGCCGGTCGCCTACGTCGTCGCGGGGATCTTCATCTGCTTCACGCTGCTGGTGCTGGTCGCCGACATCGTGAACCCCGTGAAGATCACCTGACGTCTCACCTGCCACACATGTCCTACGGGTGGCGGCCGGCCACACAGATGGTGTCCGGCCGCCACCCATCCGGCGGTTCGACGAACAGGGGTGCGCCCCGTTCCCCTCCGGTGCCGTAACCTCGGAGCCCGGAGCCCGCCGTTCTCGGGACCTCGATCCACACTGATCCACACCTTGGGGATGCTCAGCGCATGACTGCGATTTCTCTCGGAATGCCGGCCGTTCCGACCAAGCTCGCCGACCGACGGGTCAGCCGCCAGATCCAGGTCGGGTCGGTGGCGGTCGGTGGGGACGCGCCGGTGTCGGTGCAGTCGATGACGACGACACGTACGTCGGACATCGGCGCGACGCTGCAGCAGATCGCGGAGCTGACCGCGTCGGGCTGCCAGATCGTGCGGGTGGCGTGTCCGACGCAGGACGACGCCGACGCGTTGTCGACGATCGCGAGGAAGTCGCAGATCCCCGTGATCGCGGACATCCACTTCCAGCCGAAGTACGTCTTCGCGGCGATCGACGCGGGCTGCGCGGCGGTCCGGGTGAACCCGGGCAACATCAAGCAGTTCGACGACAAGGTCAAGGAGATCGCGAAGGCGGCGGGGGACGCGGGCACACCGATCCGCATCGGGGTGAACGCGGGTTCGCTGGACGCGCGACTGCTGAAGAAGTACGGCAAGGCGACGCCCGAGGCCCTGGTGGAGTCGGCGCTGTGGGAGGCGTCGCTGTTCGAGGAGCACGGCTTCCGGGACATCAAGATCTCGGTCAAGCACAACGACCCGGTCGTCATGGTGAACGCCTACCGTCAGCTGGCGGCACAGAGCGACTACCCGCTGCACCTGGGTGTGACGGAGGCGGGCCCGGCGTTCCAGGGGACGATCAAGTCCGCCGTGGCGTTCGGTGCGCTGCTCTCCGAGGGGATCGGGGACACGATCCGGGTGTCGCTGTCCGCGCCTCCGGCGGAAGAGGTCAAGGTCGGGCTGCAGATTCTCGAAGCGCTGAATCTGAAGCAGCGGCGGCTGGAGATCGTGTCGTGCCCGTCGTGCGGCCGTGCGCAGGTGGACGTGTACAAGCTGGCCGACCAGGTGAGCGCGGGCCTGGAGGGCATGGAGGTCCCGCTGCGGGTCGCCGTCATGGGCTGTGTCGTGAACGGACCGGGTGAGGCCCGTGAGGCCGACCTGGGCGTGGCGTCCGGCAACGGCAAGGGACAGATCTTCGTGAAGGGTGAGGTCATCAAGACCGTCCCGGAGTCGAAGATCGTGGAGACCCTCATCGAGGAAGCCATGAAGATCGCGGAGCAGATGGAGAAGGACGGCATCGCCTCGGGCGAGCCCCAGGTCTCCATCGCCGGCTGACCTCCCGCCCCGCCGTGCCCCGCAGGCCGTGCCCTGCGGGGCACAGCCGTGTCCCCCGCCCACCGGCTGTTCCCTCCGGGGCGGCACCCCACAGCCTTGTTGGGTACAGTGCGGACATCAGCAGACCGTTTGGTGAGGCCCCAGTGTTGACGCAGACCACTACCCGGGTCCTCGACCCCGGCGAGCTCCCCGCCGCGCTCGCCATCCTCGAGAGCGAACCCGTGGACAACGCGTTCGTCACCTCCCGCGTGCAGGTCGCCGGACTCGATCCCTGGCGCCTCGGCGGCGAGATGTGGGGCTGGTACGCCGACGGCCGGCTGCGTTCGCTCTGCTACTCCGGGGCCAACCTCGTGCCCATCTGCGCCACCCCCGAGGCCATCAGGGCCTTCGCCGACCGGGCCCGGCGGGCCGGCCGCCGCTGCTCCTCGATCGTCGGCCCGGCCGGCCCCACGGCCCAGCTGTGGCGCCTCCTCGAACCGAACTGGGGCCCCGCCCGCGAGGTCCGGCCCAACCAGCCCCTCATGGTGACCGAGCGGCCCTCGGCCGAGGTGACGCCCGACCCGCTCGTGCGCAGAGTCCGCAAGGAGGAGATGGACGTCCTCATGCCGGCCTGCGTGGCCATGTTCACCGAGGAGGTCGGCATCTCCCCGCTGGCCGGTGACGGCGGACTCCTCTACCAGGCGCGGGTCGCCGAACTGATCACCACCCGCCGGTCCTTCGCGCGCATAGAGGACGGCAAGGTCCTCTTCAAGGCCGAGATCGGCGCGGCCACCCCCCACGCCTGCCAGATCCAGGGCGTCTGGGTCGCCCCCGAAGCCCGGGGCCGAGGGCTCTCCGAAACCGGCATGGCGGCCGTCCTGCGCTACGCGCTCAGCGACGTGGCACCGGTCGTCAGCCTGTACGTGAACGACTACAACACCGCCGCGCGCCGGGCCTACCGCCGCGTCGGCTTCCGCGAGACGGGCGCGTTCATGAGCGTGCTGTTCTGACCGGACGGTGAGGCCAGTAGGGTTCCCGCATGGCAGCAGCAACCCCCACGTCCCCCTGGGGCTCCGGGCCCCCCGACATCGTGGTCGGACCGCTCGACCTCGCCGCCCGCGTCGACGAGGCCCTCGCCGTGCAGGCCCTCGCCTTCGGCCTCTCCCAGGACGAGATCGACGTACGCCGCCATATCGTGCTGCGGCACCTCGACCACCCGCAGGCCCGCGCCCTCGGCGCCACCACCGCCGACGGACGGCTCGCCGGATTCGTCTACGGGCTGCCGAACGACCGTAGGCACTGGTGGTCGAGCGTCGTCGAACCGTATCTGCGCGCCACCGGATCAGAGGGCTGGCTCGACGACTCGTTCGTGATCACCGAACTCCACGTCCACCCGGCGTTCCAGCAGCGTGGCATCGGCCGCAGCCTCATCACGACCATCACGGACGCCGTCGACCTGCCCCGGTCCATCCTCTCCGCGATCGACACCGAGAGCCCCGCCCGCGGCCTCTACCGCGCACTGGGCTACCAGGACCTGGCCCGACAGGTGCTCTTCCCGAGCGCGCCCAAGCCGTACGCGGTGATGGGCGCGCCCCTGCCGCTGCGCCGCGGCTGAGACCGACCGGAGCCGGTCGGTCCGAGGAATCGATTTCCGCCCGCGCGGGCCCCCCGGCTAACCTCGGGCTCACCACCCTTCCGAGCAGGAGTTCATCATGGCCCAGGTCCAGCGCATGTCCCGATTGATGATCAAGACACTGCGCGACGACCCGGCGGACGCCGAGACGCTCAACCACAAGCTCCTCGTCCGCGCCGGTTACGTGCGCCGCACCGCGGCCGGCATCTGGTCCTGGCTGCCGCTCGGCAAGAAGGTCCTGGAGAACATCACCCGCGTCGTCCGCGAGGAGATGGACGCCATCGGCGGCCAGGAGGTCCTGCTTCCCGCGCTGCTGCCCAAGGAGGCGTACGAGGCGAGCGGCCGGTACGACGAGTACGGCGACCTGTTGTTCCGGCTGAAGGACCGCAAGGGCGCCGACTACCTCCTCGGACCCACCCACGAGGAGATCTTCACCCAGGTCGTCAAGGACATGTGCTCGTCCTACAAGGACCTGCCCGTGATCCTCTACCAGATCCAGACCAAGTACCGCGACGAGGCCCGCCCCCGCGCCGGTGTGCTGCGCGGCCGAGAGTTCCAGATGAAGGACTCGTACTCCTTCGACACCACCGACGAGGGCCTGGCCGAGGCGTACCAGCTGCACCGCGCCGCGTACATCCGGATCTTCGAGCGCCTCGGTCTCGACCACCGCATCGTCTCCGCCGTCTCCGGCGCCATGGGCGGCTCCGCCTCCGAGGAGTTCCTCGCCCCCGCGCCCGCCGGTGAGGACACCTTCGTCGACTGTCCCGACTGCGACTACGCCGCCAACACCGAGGCCGTGACCTTCAAGGCCACATCCTCCGACGCCTCGGCGGCCGGGCCGGTCGAGGAGCTGGACACCCCCGACACCCCGACCATCGAGACCCTCGCCGCCCACCTGGGCGTCCCGGCCTCCGCCACCCTGAAGAACCTCCTGGTCAAGATCGACGGCGAGATCGTGGCCGTGGGCGTGCCCGGCGACCGCGAGGTCGACCTCGGCAAGCTCGGCGAGCACCTCGCCCCCGCCGTCGTCGAGCTCGTCACCGCCGAGGACTTCGTGGGCCGCCCCGACCTGGTGCGCGGCTACGTCGGCCCGCAGGGCCTGGAGAAGGTCCGCTACATCGCCGACCCCCGTATCGCCGCGGGCACCGCCTGGATCACGGGCGCCAACAAGGAAGGCGTGCACGCGAAGAACGTCGTCGCGGGCCGCGACTTCGAGGTCGACGACTACCTCGACGTCGTCGTCGTCGAGGCGGGCGACCCCTGCCCCAACTGCGGCGCCGGCCTCCAGGTGGACCGCGCCATCGAGATCGGCCACATCTTCCAGCTGGGCCGCAAGTACGCCGACATCTTCTCCCTCGACGTCCTCGGCCAGCAGGGCAAGCCCGTCCGCGTGACGATGGGCTCGTACGGCATCGGCGTCTCCCGCGCGGTGGCCGCCCTCGCCGAGCAGACCGCCGACGACAAGGGCCTGTGCTGGCCCCGCGAGATCGCCCCGGCCGACGTGCACGTCGTCGCCGCCGGCAAGGCGCTCCAGACCGAGCTGGCCCTCGACGTCTCCGAGAAGCTCAACGCCGCGGGCCTGCGCGTCCTGGTCGACGACCGCGCGGGCGTCTCGCCGGGCGTGAAGTTCACCGACTCCGAGCTCATCGGTGTCCCGAAGATCCTTGTCGCCGGCCGCCGTTCGGCCGAGGGAGTCCTGGAGCTGAAGGACCGCCGCACGGGCGAGCGCGAGGAGCTCACCGTCGACGAGGCGATCGCCCGCCTGACCGACCAGGGCTGATACCGACCGAACGGCGGAGAGGGCCGCGCGCACACCGCGCGGGGCCCTCTCCGTGCGGGTGGCTACAGCCAGCCCGCGAACTCCAGGGACAGCTCGCCGTCCTGCCTGCGTCCCGCAGCCAGCGCCCGCGTGCCGGACTCGACGGCCCGGAACAGCGTCCAGCCGCGCAGCCGCGCCTGGTCGATCTCCAGCGAGTCGGCGAGCTTCTTGACCCGGCGCCGGGCCGTGACGGCACCGCCCGGCGAGGCGATCAGGTCCTCGACCCGGTCGCGCACCAGACGTGCCAGGTCGTACGCCCGCTCGCCGGTCAGCGGCTCTGGCCCGACCGCCAGCCAGGAGGCGCGCTCACCCGACAGGACCTTGCTCTGCCGGAAGTTGCCGTGCAGCAGGAAGAGTTCGGGGGAGTCCTGGACCAGTTCGTCGCGGGCGGCCAGGGCCGCCGCGACGAGCGGTTCGAGGGCCGGGTCCCGCGCTGCGGCGGCCCGCATGGGCTCCGTCTGCCGGGCGGTCCGCTCCGCGACGGTCTCGAAGGCGTGGCCGGCCGGCGGCTCGACCCACAGCCGCCGCACCGTGCCGGCGGCCTCCAGCAGCGCCTTCGCCTCGGGGAGGGAGCGCAGGGACATCTCGTGGTGCAGCCGTTCCAGCAGGAGGCTGTCGTCCGGCACCGCGCTGCCCGGAGCGGCCAGGAGCTCGACGGCACCCCAGCCGTTCCAGTGTGCGAGCGCCGCCCGCTCGAGCGCGGGAGCGGCCCCGGGAGGCGCGATCTTCAGCACGGCCGGTGTGCCGTCCGTCCGGCGCACCAGGAGGACGAGGCTGCTGCGCCCGCCGGGGGCGCACACCCGGTCGGGGGAGACCGAGTGCGCCGACAGCGCTTCGTCGGTGAGAGCGGGGAGCCGCCCGAGCCACTCGCCGGCGGCCGCGTCCCCGTACGTCTCGCCGAGCGCTCGCACCAGACGCTGCGGCGGTTCGAAACCCATACGTGCCTTGTTCCCTTTCAGAGCGTGCTCGGTGGCTCAGCGCGTGACGCCCGTGGCGCCTGCCTCCGCCGTGTTGTCCTGCGGGGCGGCCTTCTCGATGAGCCCGGGAAAGGCTACGCCGGTGCCACGCCAGCGCACCGCACGCACCGCGGCCTCCCGGAGGGCGCCCGCGGCATCCTGCCGCAGCGGCCCCCGGGCAGCCCGTACGAGATCGGAGTACACGCCCGCGACCCGGTCCTCCAGCACGGCGGCGAGCCGCATCGCACTCGAGGGGTCGCGCACGGCGAAGGGCAGCGCGTACGCGGCGCGCGCCGCCACCGGTGTACCGCCCAGGTCGCGCACCGTCCGTACGAGCGCGTCGCGCCGGGAGCGGTGGGCGTCGCCGGCGGCTGTCGCGTCACCGCGGCGGTCGCCCTCCAGCCGGCCGCCCAGCGCCCCGTACCCGTACACCGCGGCGTGCTCCGCGGCGAGTGCGGCCTGCGCGGCCCGCACCGTCCCCTGTGTGTCGCCCGTGCCGTCCGTTCCGGCCGCGTGTGTCATGCCGGGGTCTCCTTGGCCAGTTCGGTCAGCAGATAGGCGTGGGCCGCACCGGCCGCGGCGATCGAGGCCAGCAGCCTGGCCAGTTCCGGTTCGGCGGTCAGCAGGGCCGTGGCGCGGACGTCGGCCACCCGGCGCTCCTCGGCGGCCAGTTCCTTCAGAGCCGCTCGCGCGTCGGTGGCGGCGGCCGGCGGGGTGGATGGGCCGCCCGCGGCCTTCGCCGGTCCGCCCAGGGCCGTCAGGTGTTCCCGCACGGCGGCCCCCATCGGCGCGAGTCCGGCTTCCGTCACCGGGTGGGTGGCCGCGAGCTGTTCGTAGCGGGAGAGCAGCGAGGCACTGTCACGGGCGGCTGCCGCCCGCAGCGCCGTTCCCGCCCGGAGCGAGGCGGCCCGGGCTTCCGTGTCCCCGGGGGCCGTTCGTGCCCCCGGCCCGCCCCCGCAGCCTGTCAGCACGGCACCCAGGGCGAATGCTCCCGTAGCGGTGAGCGCGCCCCTGCGCGTCATCCCGGTGCGGCGCACTTGTCTCCTTCAGCATGGTTTCTGACTGTTTCTGACCTGAAGTGATCACCGATGGTGAGCGTACCTGCGGCCGGGCGGGAGGCGGACGGCAACACCCCTGCGGACCGGATACCCTTTGACCTGACACGCGACGATCCCCACAACAGCACACGCGGCCGAGGAGTCACCCGGATGAGCACCACCCAGAGCGACAGGCTGCGCGAACTGCTGGAGCCGCTCGTCAGCGCCAAGGACCTCGACCTCGAGGAGATCGAGGTGTCCCGTGCGGGCCGCCGCCGGGTGCTGAGGGTCATCGTGGACTCCGAGGACGGCGTGGAGCTCGACACCTGCGCGGAACTCAGCCGCGGCATCTCCGAGACGCTGGACGAGACCGACGCCATGGGTGAGGGCGAGTACGTCCTCGAAGTGAGCTCTCCGGGCGCCGACCGCCCGTTGACCGAGCACCGCCACTACGTACGCGCCACCGGCCGGCTGGCCAGGCTCACCCTGAGCGAGGGCGGCGAGCTGGTGGCCCGCATCCTCGCGGTGGACGACGAAGGACTCGATCTGGAAGTGCCGGGCGTCAAGGGCCGCAAGCCCACGTCGCGCCGTGTCGCCTTCGACGAGATCGCCAAGGCGCGCGTGGAGATCGAATTCAACCGCAAGGACAAGAAGGAAGAGGAGGCGTAGCCGTGGACATCGATGTAAAGCTTCTGAAGGGCTTGGCGCAGGACAAGGAGATCCCCTTCGACGTGCTCGTCGGGGCGATCGAGTCGGCCCTCCTCATCGCGTACCACCGCACCGACGGAAGCCACCGCCGTGCGCGCGTCGAGCTGGACGCCGGCGGCCATGTCACGGTGTGGGCGAAGGACGACCCGGCCGAGCTCGAGGAGGGCCAGGAGCCCAAGGAGTTCGACGACACGCCGTCCGGCTTCGGCCGTATCGCCGCGACCACCGCCAAGCAGGTCATCCTCCAGCGGCTGCGCGACGCCGAGGACGACAGGACGTTCGGTGAGTACGCGGGCCACGAGGGTGACGTCGTCACGGGCCTCGTCCAGCAGGGCAAGGACCCGAAGAACGTCCTGGTCGACATCGGCAAGCTGGAAGCGATCCTGCCCGTGCAGGAGCAGGTGCCGGGCGAGGAGTACACCCACGGCCTGCGTCTGCGGACGTACGTCGTACGGGTGGCCAAGGGTGTGCGCGGTCCTTCCGTGACGCTCTCGCGCACCCACCCGAACCTGGTGAAGAAGCTCTTCGCCCTGGAGGTTCCGGAGATCGCGGACGGGTCGGTCGTCATCGAGGCCATCGCCCGCGAGGCGGGCCACCGCACCAAGATCGCCGTGCGTTCCACCCGGGCCGGTCTCAACCCGAAGGGCGCCTGCATCGGCCCGATGGGCAGCCGTGTGCGCAATGTCATGGCCGAGCTGCACGGCGAGAAGATCGACATCGTGGACTGGTCGGACGACCCGGCCGAGATGGTCGCCAACGCACTGTCGCCCGCACGGGTGAGCAAGGTCGAGGTGGTGGACCTCGGGACGCGCTCCGCCCGGGTGACCGTGCCCGACTACCAGCTGTCGCTGGCGATCGGCAAGGAGGGCCAGAACGCCCGCCTGGCCGCCCGGCTCACCGGCTGGCGCATCGACATCCGCCCGGACACCGAGACCGAGGCCGAGCGCGACGTCGCCGACCGCGAGCGCGCCGAGCGCGCTCGGGAGCGGTCCGAGCGCGGCTGACCCGGACCTGTTCCCGGACCGCCCGAGGGCGGTCCGGAGGGGTTCGAAGGAATAGATCAAGGCGCAGCGGCGCTGAGATCACGACAACATCCGTTCGATTTTTGCCCCAAAGGGGTGAGGTCGGTACGGGGAGGTAGACTTAGCGTGTCTGGCCGGACGCACGCCCGCGCTTGCCCCGAGCGAACCTGTGTGGGATGCCGGGAGCGGGCGGCCAAGAGCGAGCTGCTGCGCATCGTGGTGGACGAGGGAGAAGTTGTCCCTGATTCACGCGGTACGCTGCCCGGCCGGGGTGCGTACGTACACCCCGCCTCTGTCTGTCTCGACCTGGCGGTTCGCCGCCGGGCATTCCCCCGGGCCTTCAAGGCCAAGGGGCCGTTCGATTCCGCGGCACTGCAGCGGTTCGTCGAGCGGGTGACACCGTAAGAAAGTGAACGGCACGGGTCCCCGTGCGGTCAGGTACCTCGCGAGTTGGAAGTAGGTCGAGATTGCGATGAGCACTCGATGAGTACGCGATGAGTACGCCCATGAAGTAGCGACGGTCCGGCGGTAACCCGGACCTAAAAGGAGCGAAGTGGCTAAGGTCCGGGTATACGAACTCGCCAAGGAGTTCGGGGTTGAGAGCAAGGTCGTCATGGCCAAGCTCCAAGAACTCGGTGAATTCGTCCGTTCGGCGTCCTCGACGATCGAGGCGCCGGTCGTACGCAAGTTGACTGACGCACTGCAGGGTCCCGGTGGCAACGCCGGCAAGTCCGCTGCAAAGCCTGGCGCGCCCCGCAAGGCCGCCCCCTCGAAGCCCGCAGCGCCCTCCCCGGCCGCTGCGGCACGTCCTGCTGCTCCGAAGCCCGGCGCACCGGCCCCCAAGCCGGCCGCTGCCGAGGCTCCGGCGAGCAGCACCCCTGCGGCGCCCTCCGCGCCGGCGGTGCCGTCTGCGGGCCCCCGTCCGGGCCCGAAGCCCGCGCCGAAGCCCGCCCCGGTCACCCCGGTGCCCGCCGCGGAGTTCTCGGCTCCGGCTCCGGCCCAGCAGCCGGCCGCACCCCAGCAGGCCCCGCGTCCCGCAGGCGCCACCCCCGGCCCGCGTCCCGCCCGTCCGGCCCCGGCCGGCGGTCAGCGTGACGGCGGCCGCGACGGTGGTCAGCGTGATGGTGGCCAGCGTGACGGCGGCCGTGGCGGCGAGCGCGGCGGAGACCGTCCCGCACGTCCCGCGGGCCAGGGCGCAGCGCGCCCCGGCGGCGCACGTCCGGCCGGTCCCCGTCCGGGCAACAACCCCTTCACCTCCGGCGGTTCCACCGGCATGGCGCGCCCCCAGGCGCCCCGTCCCGGCGGTGCCCCCCGCCCCGGCGGCGGTCAGGGTCAGGAGCGCCCCGGCGCCCCGCGCCCGCAGGGTGGTCCCGGTGGCGCCCCGCGCCCCCAGGGTCAGGGTGGCGCACGTCCCTCTCCGGGCGGCATGCCCCGTCCGCAGGCTCCCCGTCCGGGCGGTGCCCCCGCGGGTAACCGTCCGAACCCCGGCATGATGCCGCAGCGTCCCGCTGCGGGCCCGCGTCCCGGCGGTGGCCCCGGCGGTGGCCGTGGTCCCGGTGCCGGTGGCGGCGGTCGTCCCGGTGGCGGCGGCGGTCGTCCCGGTGGTGGCGGCTTCGCAGGCCGTCCGGCCGGTCCCGGTGGTGGCGGTGGCGGCTTCGCCGGCCGTCCCGGTGGTCCCGGTGGCGGTGGCGGCGCAGGCCGTCCCGGTGGTGGCGGCGGCTTCGGCGGTCGTCCCGGCTTCGGTGGACGTCCCGGCGGCCCGGGTGCCCGTGGTGGCACACAGGGTGCGTTCGGCCGTCCCGGTGGTCCCGCGCGTCGTGGCCGCAAGTCGAAGCGTCAGAGGCGCCAGGAGTACGAGGCCATGCAGGCCCCGTCGGTGGGCGGCGTCATGCTGCCTCGCGGCAACGGGCAGGCTGTCCGGCTGTCGCGCGGCGCGTCCCTGACCGACTTCGCGGAGAAGATCAACGCCAACCCGGCGTCGCTCGTCGCCGTGATGATGAACCTCGGCGAGATGGTCACCGCCACGCAGTCCGTCTCCGACGAGACGCTGAAGCTCCTCGCGGACGAGATGAACTACGTCCTCGAGATCGTCAGCCCGGAGGAGGAGGACCGCGAGCTGCTCGAGTCCTTCGACATCGAGTTCGGTGAGGACGAGGGCGGCGAAGAGGCCCTGGTCTCCCGTCCGCCGGTCGTGACCGTCATGGGTCACGTCGACCACGGTAAGACCCGACTGCTGGACGCGATCCGCAAGACGAACGTCGTTGCGGGCGAGGCCGGCGGGATCACGCAGCACATCGGTGCGTACCAGGTCTCCTCCGAGGTCAACGGCGAGGACCGCCGGATCACCTTCATCGACACCCCGGGTCACGAGGCGTTCACCGCCATGCGTGCACGTGGTGCGAAGTCCACCGACATCGCGATCCTCGTGGTGGCGGCGAACGACGGTGTGATGCCCCAGACGATCGAGGCGCTGAACCACGCCAAGGCGGCCGAGGTGCCGATCGTGGTCGCGGTCAACAAGATCGACGTCGAGGGTGCCGACCCGACCAAGGTGCGCGGTCAGCTCACCGAGTTCGGTCTGGTGGCCGAGGAGTACGGCGGCGACACGATGTTCGTCGACATCTCCGCCAAGCAGGGCCTCAACATCGAGGCACTGCTGGAGGCCGTCGTCCTCACCGCCGACGCCTCGCTCGACCTGCGGGCCAACCCGGAGCAGGACGCGCAGGGTATTGCGATCGAGTCCCACCTCGACCGCGGCCGCGGTGCGGTCTCGACCGTCCTCGTCCAGCGAGGCACGCTGCGCATCGGTGACACGATGGTCGTCGGCGACGCGTACGGCCGTGTCCGGGCGATGCTCGACGACAACGGCAACAACGTCCAGGAAGCGGGTCCCTCGACCCCCGTCCTGGTCCTGGGTCTCACCAACGTCCCGGGTGCCGGCGACAACTTCCTGGTCGTCGACGAGGACCGTACGGCCCGTCAGATCGCCGAGAAGCGTGCCGCCCGCGAGCGCAACGCCAACTTCGCCCGCAAGGGCGTCCGGTTCTCCCTGGAGAACCTGGACGAGGCGCTCAAGGCCGGTCTGGTCCAGGAGCTCAACCTCATCATCAAGGGCGACGCGTCCGGTTCGGTGGAGGCTCTCGAGTCCTCGCTGCTCCAGCTCGACGTCGGTGAAGAGGTCGACATCCGGGTCCTGCACCGCGGTGTGGGTGCGGTCACCGAGTCGGACATCAACCTGGCGACCGGCTCCGACGCCATCGTGATCGGCTTCAACGTGCGCGCCGCAGGGCGTGCCGAGCAGATGGCCGAGCGCGAGGGTGTGGACGTCCGGTACTACTCGGTCATCTACCAGGCGATCGAAGAGATCGAAGCGGCCCTCAAGGGCATGCTCAAGCCGGAGTACGAAGAGGTCGAGCTCGGTACGGCGGAGATCCGTGAGATCTTCCGCTCGTCCAAGCTGGGCAACATCGCCGGTGTGCTGGTCCGCTCCGGCGAGGTCAAGCGCAACACCAAGGCGCGCCTGCTGCGCGATGGCAAGGTCATCGCGGAGAGCCTCAACATCTCCGGTCTGCGTCGCTTCAAGGACGACGTCACCGAGATCCGCGAAGGCTTCGAGGGCGGTATCAACCTCGGAAACTTCAACGACATCAAGATCGACGACGTCATCGCGACGTACGAGATGCGCGAGAAGCCGCGAGGCTGATCAACGGGGATTCCCGGGGGGCGACCCCCGGGCTCTCCTCCACGGTCGGGGCCGGTCGACGGGTCGTAATTCCGTCGATCGGCCCCGGCCGTTCCGTGTACGGTTCTGGGTGTCCCTGCCAAGCGATGGCGGGGCGCGACCCCGAACCGGCGGGACATCCGGACACACATGTATGTGGGGACTCTGTCCTTCGATCTGCTCCTCGGCGACGTACGGTCGCTGAAGGAGAAACGCGCCGTCGTCCGCCCGATCGTCGCCGAACTCCACCGCAAGTTCGCGGTGAGCGTCGCGGAGACGGGCGAACAGGACCTCTACCGCAGGGCCGAGATCGGTCTTGCCGTGGTCTCCGGGGACACCGGACACCTCACAGACGTACTCGACCGGTGCGAACGCATGATCGCGGGCCGGCCGGAAGTGGAGCTGCTGTCCGTACGACGGCGGCTGCACAGCGACGAAGACGATTGAGCAAGGCTTAAGGAGACGGACCAGTGGCCGACAACGCGCGGGCGAAGAAGCTGGCGGACCTCATCCAGGTGGTGGTCGCCGAGAAACTGCAGCGCGGTATCAAGGACCCGCGTCTGGGCACGCACGTGACCATCACGGACACCCGTGTCACCGGCGATCTGCGGGAGGCCACGGTCTTCTACACGGTCTACGGCGACGACGAGGAGCGGGCCAGCGCGGCCGCCGGACTGGAGAGCGCCAAGGGCATCCTGCGCTCGGCGGTCGGTGCCGCGGCGGGGACGAAGTTCACCCCGACCCTGGCCTTCGTGGCGGACGCCCTGCCGGACAACGCCAAGGCGATCGAGGACCTGCTCGACCGGGCACGTGCCTCGGACGCCAAGGTCCGCGAGGCGTCCTCGGGCGCCACGTACGCCGGCGAAGCGGACCCGTACCGCAAGCCGGAGGACGAGGACGAGAACGGCGAGGGCTCACCTTCCGCATGACGCAGAACAAAACGCCGGACGGCCTTGTCATCGTCGACAAGCCGTCCGGCTTCACTTCGCATGACGTCGTGGCCAAGATGCGCGGCATCGCCCGCACCCGGCGGGTCGGCCACGCCGGCACGCTGGACCCGATGGCGACCGGCGTCCTCGTACTCGGCGTCGAGAGGGCGACCAAGCTGCTCGGCCACCTCGCCCTGACCGAGAAGGAGTACCTCGGTACGATCCGGCTCGGCCAGGACACCGTCACCGACGACGCGGAGGGCGAGATCATCTCGTCCACCGACGCCTCGGGGGTGACCCGTGAGGGCGTCGACGCCGGGGTGGCCGCCCTGAGCGGGCCGATCATGCAGGTGCCGTCCAAGGTCAGCGCCATCAAGATCGACGGCAAGCGGTCCTACGCCCGGGTGCGCGGCGGCGAGGAGTTCGAGATCCCGGCCCGCCCGGTGACCATCTCGTCCTTCCGGGTCTACGACGTCCGGGAGGCGGTAGCGGAGGACGGCACCCCGGTCGTCGACCTGGTCGTCTCCGTCGTCTGCTCCTCGGGTACGTACATCCGCGCCCTGGCCCGCGACCTCGGCGCCGGACTCGGCGTCGGCGGGCACCTGACCGCGCTGCGGCGCACCCGCGTCGGTCCGTATGGCCTCGACGCGGCGCGCACGCTCGACCAGCACCAGCAGGAGCTGACCGTGATGCCGGTGGCAGAAGCGGCCGCCTCGGCCTTCCCGCGCTGGGACGTGGACGAGAAGCGCGCCAAGCTGCTGCTCAACGGCGTACGGGTGGACATGCCGTCGTATCCGCCGGGGCCGGTCGGGGTCTTCGGGCCTGACGGGGCGTTCCTGGTGCTCGTCGAGGAGCAGAAGGGCAAGGCCAAGAGCCTCGCCGTCTTCGCCTGACGGGCTTCCCCCATGGGTCCGGCCCATCGTGGAGCGGGCGCCTCCCCCCGGTCACCCCGAGCGCCCGCTCCACGATCCCCCTCCCACAACCATCCCTGTCCACGCGAACCCGCAGATTCACCCCAATGGACGGGCGCTCGGAGTGACCGGGGGGTGCGAGGGGGGCGCTTTCGCCCCGTGCGTTTCCGCTGTCGATCTCCTGGGACCTACCGTCGGTCCATGGGCAGCGGGGACCGGTCGAAACTTGTAAGAATCTGCGATCAGGCCGGCCGGCCGCGGGGGACCGGATTCGTCGCGGACGACCGCGGCACGGTCGTCACCAGCCATCAGGCCGTCGCACACGCCGATCCCCTGACACTGCTGGCCGCCGGCGGCCGCAGCTGCCCCGTCGGCCCCGACGACATCACCGCGCTGCCCGCCCTGGGCCTCGCCCTGCTGCGCACCGGAGGCCAGGAGACCCTGGGGGTGGAGCCACTCCCCATCGCCGTACGCGAGCAGATCGGGACGGGCACCTATGTGCGGATCGCCGCGCACGGCTGGCGCGAGGCACGGGTGCTCGGCACGACTCCGGCGACGTACTCCGAGGGCGGACGCGACCACCCCGTGAGCGAGGCGCTGGAGCTCGCGCTCGGCACGGACGGGCGCGACGCGCTGCGCTCCGGCGGGGCCGCCGTCGGCGGGCCCGTGACGGATCCGCGCACCGGGGCCGTCCTGGGCGTCCTCTCGACCGCGCTGAGCGCGGGGCGCGAGACCGCCGGGCTCGCGGTGCCGCTGAACCCCCAGGACGTCCCGGGGCCGCTGGCCGAGGTGCTCCGGCGTAACGCGGGCGCGGTCCCCGGGTACGGCTGCGACCTCAACCTCGCGGGTGCGCTCCAGCTGACCGCCACCTCGCTCGGCCATGGCGACGGCCCGCCCTGCGGCACGGAGGCCGTCGAACGCCCCCGTATCAGCGCGGAGTTCACCGCCTTCGAAACCGGGACCGGGACCGTGCTCGGTCTGGTCGGTGCCCCGGGGACCGGCCGGACCACGGAGCTCGCCGCGCTGGCCGACCGCCGGGCCCGCGGGCCCGTGCCGGCCCTGACGCTCTGGCTGCGCGGAGCGGATCTGCTGGCCGAGGACGCCTCGGTCGCCGACGCGATGACCCGGGCGCTCCAGCGCTCCGGGAGGATCGTCACCGCGGCGGGAGCCTGGGGCGACATGGAGGCCGCCACCCCCGAGAGGGTGGCCCACCTCGCCGCGGCGTCCGGGAACCCGCTCCTGGTCGTCGTGGACGGCCCGGAGGAGATGCCGCCCCTGCTGGCCCACCGGCTCGCCGGGTGGACCGGTGCGACGGCCGAGTGGCTCCTGGCCCACGAGGTGCGGATGGCGGTCGCCTGCCGCCCCGAGCACTGGGAGACCGCCGGAGCGCTGTATCCGCCCGGCACCCTGCACCGTCCGGAGCGGCACGCAGGAGGCCTGCCGCCGGCTGTCCGGCTCGGCGACCTCACGGCGGAACAAGCCGAGCGGGCCGGGGAGCGGTACGGCATCCCGCCCGGCACGATCGCGCCGGGCCACGACCGGCACCCCCTCACCCTGCGCCTGCTCGCCGAGGTGCGGGCCGCGCTGCCCCCCGACGTGCCCGGCACACCCGGCACCGAGGAGGTCTTCGCCGCGCACCTGGACCTCACCTGCGTCCGTATCGCCGTCCGGATCGGGGCTCAGGCCGAACCCCGGCTCCGGGGCACTGCGGTCCGCGGACTGGCGGCGAAGGTCGCCGGCCAGGTCCACGAAGCGGCCAGGCGCTGCCTCGGGCCGGGACAGGGCGAGCTGGACAGGACGGCGTTCGAGGAGATCTTCCCCTGGCGCACCGGGTGGGCCTCGGCGGTCCTCACCGAAGGGCTGCTGGTTCCGGCGGGCGCGGGATACCGCTTCGCCCACGAGGAGCTGGGCGACCGGGTGCAGGGCGCTCACCTCGACCTGGACGCCGCACTGCACTCGCTGGTCCACCGCTGGCACGCGGAGGGGGCGTCCGCGGAGCCCGTACCCGACCCGCAGCCCGTTTCCGAACCCCGGAACCTGGCGGAACCCCGGAACCTTCCCGTGCCGCGCCATCGCATCGGCCCGGTGCTCCAGGCGATGCTCCTGCTGGAGCGGCGCCAGGGACACGCGGCGCTGGCCCACCGGATGGCGGACCTGATCGAGGCGATGGACCGCCTGCCGTCCGTACCCGGTCCACGGGAACGGCTCACCGACGCGACGTGGTGGGCGGCCCGACTGCTCCGGGAGAGCCTGCTCAGGGTGCCGGACGCCCGGCCCTACCTCGGGGTGCTGCGGGTGCTCGCCGGACGGATCACCCGGCGTTCCCTGTCCGGCGGCGGACCGGCCGCGCTCGGCCCCTACGCCGAATTCGGGCCGTGGTTCTGGCGCCGGATCCGGTTGCCCGAGGACGCCCGTATCGACCTGCTGCGCCGCCTCCTGCCCGCCGACGGCGCACCTCGCGCGGACGGCGCCGAACGCTATCTGGACGCCGTGTCCCGTCGCCTGGCCGCCCACCCCACGGCCGTCCAGGCACTGCTGTGCCGTTGGTTCACCGACGAGAGCCCGTTGCCCGCCGAGGAGGGCGTGCCGATGCGGCTCACCGTGGCCTCCGCCGCGCAGGCCCTCCTGTACGCCGGCCGGGACCTCGCCGTCGACGACCTGACCGAGGCGCTCGCCGACACCGAACACCCGCGCGCCGCCGAACTGCTCGCCACCCTCGCCGAGGACGAGCCGGCCGCCCTCTGCCGGGCCGTCGACCGGTGGGCGCGCGACGAGGAGCGGCCCGCGCGGCGCGCTGCCGCAGCCGTCCACGCCACGCTCGCAGCCGCCCGTACCCTTCCCGATTCCGAGCGCGCCCTCCTGCGCGGCGCGGCGCTCACCCTGCTGGCCCGGACGGACGACACGGCCCTGCACGCCCAGGCCCTCACCGTCCTCGTGCGGGATCCGGGAACAGGGGGCCGTTACCTGCCGCAGGCCCTGCGGGTCTTCGCCGGGGGAGATCCCCGGCTGCCGGCGGCCCTGCTCACGAAGTTCCTCCCCGAGCACCCCGAACCGGTACTCGCCGCGCTGCAGGTCCGCCTGTCGCTGCCGGGCGAGGCCGCCGACGACGTCCTGCGGGAGCTCGCCTCCCTGGACACCCCGGCCCTGGCGCTGCACGCCCCGGGTCTCGTACGCCACTACATCGACACCCGCAGCCGCCACGGCGAGGACGCCGGGCCGCAAGCCGCCGCCTACGTCGACCTCAGGCTGGAGCACAGCCCGGCCGCCCGGGCGCTGCTGCTGCCCCTGATGACCGGGCTGCTGCGGGGCCGTCCCGCGCCGCCGTCCGTACGCGCCGCGCTGGCCCAGGTACTGGCCGCCCCGGGGAGCGCTGCTTCGAGGCCGCTGCGGGCCGAGCTCCTGGAGGTCCTGCTGGAGTTCGAACAAGACACCGGCCGGGACCCCGAGGTCCTCGACGCCCTGCTGCGGGCGGCCGCGGCAGGTTCCGGCCGCCGCCCCGAAGCCCGCACCCGGGCCCTGGTGCACCGCACCGGGATGCTCCTCGTACGGACTCCCGAGGGCGCGGCCCGCTTCGACCGCGGTCTCGTGGAACTCGCCCGGGACGTCCCCGCATTCGCGGCCCTCGTCACCCGGTGGCTGGCGGACGCCCCGCAGGAGTGGGCCGCCGTCGTGGGCACCGGTGCCCGGCGCACGGTCGAGGCCCTGGACGGTTCACGGTCCGGGATCCCGATGCCGATGCAGGCCGTGGGACGTGAGCATGGCAGTCTTAGACCTGCGTAATGGACACACACACGTACACAGGTTCGGGCGAGGAGCGGTCACAGTGCACTGCTGGCGTGGCTTGGAGGACATCCCTGAGGGCTGGGGACGCAGCGTCGTCACCATCGGGTCCTACGACGGGGTGCACCGTGGACACCAGCTGATCATCGGCCGGGCCGTCGAGCGGGCGCGTGAGCTCGGTGTGTCCTCCGTCGTCGTCACGTTCGACCCGCACCCCAGCGAGGTCGTCCGCCCCGGCACACACCCGCCGCTGCTCGCACCGCACAACCGGCGCGCCGAGCTCATGGCCGGGCTCGGGGTGGACGCGGTGCTGATCCTTCCGTTCACCGCCGAGTTCTCGCAGCTCTCGCCCGCCGACTTCATCGTGAAGGTGCTCGTCGACAAGCTGCACGCGAAGCTGGTCATCGAAGGCCCCAACTTCCGTTTCGGTCACCGGGCGGCGGGCAACGTCACGTTCCTCGCCGAGCTCGGTCCGACGTACGACTACGCGACGGAGGTCATCGACCTCTACGTGAGCGGTGAGGCGGGCGGTGGCGAGCCGTTCTCCTCCACACTCACCCGCCGCCTGATCGCCGAGGGCGACGTCGCGGGCGCGGCGGAGATCCTCGGCCGCCCGCACCGCGTCGAGGGCGTCGTGGTGCGAGGCGCCCAGCGGGGCCGCGAGCTCGGCTTCCCCACGGCGAACGTGGAGACCCTGCCGCACACCGCGATTCCCGCCGACGGCGTCTACGCCGGCTGGCTCACGGTGAACGGCGAGGCGATGCCCGCCGCGATCTCCGTGGGTACGAATCCGCAGTTCGACGGCACGGAGCGGACCGTCGAGGCGTACGCGATCGACCGCGTCGGCCTCGACCTGTACGGGCTGCACGTGGCGGTGGACTTCCTCGCTTATGTACGGGGCATGCTGAAGTTCGAGTCGATCGACGACCTGCTCGTGGCGATGGCCGCCGATGTGAAGAGGTCCAGCGAGCTGATCGCGGCGTACGAGCGGGCCTGACGCCTCCTCCTGTGGTGCGCACGCCGACGCCGGGGCATGGTCGGGGGCAGGAGCCGTCGAGCCGGGAGGACGTCCGCACGTGCGTGAACTGCTGTCGGAACTGCGCGACTGGCATGCGGCCGGTACGCCCTTCGCCCTGGCCACCGTCGTCGCGGTGCGAGGCAGCGCGCCACGGGCCCCCGGCGCCACGATGGCGGTGACCGCCTCCGGCACGGTGGCGGGCAGTGTCTCCGGGGGCTGTGTGGAGAGCGACGTGTACGAGGTCGCCACCGAGACGCTCACCACGGGCCGCCCGCAGCTGCGGACGTACGGCATCAGCGACGACGAGGCCTTCGGCGCCGGGCTGACCTGCGGCGGCACCATCGACGTCCTGGTGCAGCCCTACGTCGCACCGGCCGACCGGGACGGACTGCGGGACCTCGTCGACACCGTGGCCGCCGGGGAACCCGTCGCTCTCGCCACCGTCGTGTCCGGGGCGGCTCCGCCGGGCGCCCGCCGGATGGTCCTCGCCGGACGGGTCAGCGGTTCGCTCGGCGACGAAGGGCTCGACGCGGCCGTCACCGACGACGCGCGCGGCCTGCTCGCCCAGGGAGCCACCGGCACCACCCGGTACGGCGCGCACGGCGAGCGCCGGATGCAGGAGGTCGTCGTCTTCGTCCAGACCTACGCCCCCGCGCCCCGCATGCTCGTCTTCGGAGCCATCGACCACGCGGCGGCCACCGCGAGGATCGGGTCCTTCCTCGGCTACCGGGTGACGGTCTGCGACGCCCGCCCGGCCTTCGCCACCCGGGAGCGCTTCCCCACGGCCGACGAGGTCGTCTGTGCCTGGCCGCACACCTATCTGGAATCGACCCCGGTCGACGCGCGCAGCGTCGTCTGCGTCCTGACCCACGACCCGAAGTTCGATGTGCCGCTGCTCGTCGCCGCGCTGCGCACACCTGCCGCGTACATCGGTGTGATGGGCAGCCGGCGCACCCACGCCGACCGTGTCGCCCGGCTGCGGGAGGCCGGGGTGGACGAAGCGGGACTGGCCCGCCTCGCCTCACCGGTCGGCCTCGACCTGGGAGCCCGTACGCCGGAGGAGACGGCGGTGTCCATCGCCGCGGAGATCATCCAGCACCGCTGGGGCGGGACGGGCCGCCCCCTGGCCGAGCTGACGGGCACGATCCACCACCCCGGAGAGCCACAGCCCTGTGCGCGATCAACTCCGGCCGACGAGTGAGGCGTTGAGCCGTACCTCCGCGTTTCCCTCACGCATGCCCCGCCGCCCAGTGGCAGGCCACCTGGGTCCGCCCGCCGCCCTCCAGCACCGGCAGATCCATCGTGCGGCACGCGTCCGCGACGCCCGCGCGCTCCGCCTCGCCCGATGCCAGGACCTGGCAGCGGGCGTGGAAGCGGCATCCGGACGGGACCTTCGACGGGTCCGGCGGCTCACCCGTCAGGATCACCGGCTCGCCGTCCGCCTCCGGCAGCACGGACAGCAGCGCCTGGGTGTACGGGTGCCGGGGGGCCGTGAGGATCTGCTCGACGGCACCCGTCTCCACGATCCGGCCGAGATACATCACCGCCACCCGGTCCGCGATGTTCCACGCCAGCCCCAGGTCATGCGTCACCACCAGCGCCGACAGGCCCAGCTCGTCGCGCAGCCGCAGCAGCAGCGCCAGGATCTCGCCGCGTACGGAGGCGTCCAGCGAGGCCACCGGCTCGTCCGCGACGATGAGCTCCGGCTCCAGGACCAGCGCGCCCGCGATCACGACGCGCTGGCGCTGGCCGCCGGACAGCTCGTGCGGGTAACGCAGGAAGAACCGCTCCGGAGGCCGCAGCCCCGCCCGCGCCAGCGCACCGGACACGGCCGCCCGCTCGTCGCCCGCGTAGCCGTGGATGCGCAGACCCTCCGCCACCGCGTCGTACACCGTGTGGCGGGGGTTGAGGGAACCGCTGGGGTCCTGGAGCACCAGCTGCACCCGCTTGCGGTACGCCTTGAGGGCCCGGCCCGCGTAGTCCAAGGGCTCGCCGTCGAAGGTGACCCGGCCGGCCGTGGGCGGCACCAGGCCCAGCAGGGACCGGGCCAGCGTCGTCTTGCCGCAGCCCGATTCGCCGACCAGGGCGACGATCTCGCCGGGCCGGATGTCGAGGTCGACCCCGTCGACCGCCCGCGCGGTCGCCGCCCCGCGCCGGCCGGGGAACGCGACCTTCAGCGCCTGGGCGCTGAGCAGGGGAGGCGGGGGAGTGGTCGTCATGAGGTGCTCCTTGCTTCCTCGGTACCGCCGAGCGGACGTGGCGTCGCGGTGGCCTCCGGCTCCACCAGCACGCAGGCCGCCCGCCGGGACGGGCCGGCCGGCCGCAGTGCCTGGTCCTCGGTCGCGCAGGAGTCGAGCGCCGCCGGGCAGCGCGGATGGAACGTACAGCCCGAAGGAAGGGCCGACGGGTCCGGCGGGTCGCCCGGCAGGCCGCGTGGCGCGTGTCGCGACGCCAGGTCGCCGATGCGCGGGAAGGCGGCCGAGAGGGCGCTGCCGTAGGGGTGCCTGGCGCTCTCGTACACCTGTTTGGCCGGGCCCTCCTCGACGACCCGGCCGGCGTACATCACCGACAGCCGGTCGCAGGTGTCGGAGAGCACCGCCAGGTCGTGGCTGATCATGATCAGGCCGAGGTCCTGGTCGCTGACGAGCTGTTCGATCAGCCGCAGGATCTGAGCCTGGATCATCACGTCCAGGGCCGTGGTGGGTTCGTCGGCGATGATCAGCCGTGGGTCGCAGGCCAGTGCCATCGCGATCATCACGCGCTGGCGCTGACCGCCGGACAGCTCGTGCGGATAGGCGTCCGCGCGTGCGGCCGGAAGCCCCACCTGCTCCAGCAGTTCACCGGCGCGCCCGCGTGCGGCTGCCGGGGTCCCCTTGCCGTGCAGCAGGATGGGTTCGGCGATCTGGTCCCCGATGCGGTGCACAGCGTTCAGGGAGTGCATCGCTCCCTGGAAGACGATCGACGCCCCCGCCCAGCGCACGGCGCGCAGCCGCCCCCACTTCATGGTGAGGATGTCCTCGCCGTCCAGCAGGATCTCGCCGCTCAGCGTCGCGGACGCGGGCAGCAGCCGCAGCAGTGCGAGCGCCAGCGTCGACTTCCCGCAGCCGGACTCCCCGGCGATGCCCAGCTTCTGGCCGGCCTCGACCCGGAGGTCGACACCCCGCACGGCAGGGACGGCGAAGGCCCCGGAACCGTAGGTGACATGCAGGTTCCGGACGTCGAGCAACGGCTGCCCGGTCTCCGGCTTCGGAACGCTCTCGGTCTTCACGGCGGTCAACGGGACACCCCCAGCTTGGGGTTGAGCACGGACTCGACGGTACGGCCGCACAGGGTGAACGCGAGGGCGACGACCGCGATGGCGAGTCCGGGCGGAGCGAGGTACCACCAGTTGCCGGAGCTGACCGCTCCGGCCTCACGGGCGTCCTGGAGCAGCCCGCCCCAGGAGACGATCGTGGGATCGCCGAGCCCGAGGAAGGCGAGGGTCGCCTCGGTGAGGATGGCGGTGGAGATCACCAGCGTGGTCTGCGCGAGCACCAGCGGCATCACGTTGGGCAGCACATGGCGGGACATGATGTGCCTGTGGCCGCCGCCGAGCGCCCTGGAACGCTCGATGTACGGACGTGACTCCACGGACAGCGTCTGGGCGCGCACCAGCCGCGCGGTCGTCGGCCAGGTCGTCACACCGATGGCGAGGACGGTCGTCCAGAGGGACCGAGAGAGCACGGTGGCCAGCGCGATGGCGAGCACCAGCGTCGGCATCACCAGGAACCAGTCCGTGATCCGCATGACGATGTTGCCGTACCAGCCCTTGAAGTGTCCGGCCGTGATGCCCACCAGGGTCCCGATGGCAACGGAGAGGAAGGCGGCGAGCAGGCCGACGGTCAGCGAGACCCGCGTCCCCCACACCAGGAGGGCGAGCAGGCTGCGGCCGAACTGGTCGGTGCCGAGGGGGAACTCCGCGCTCGGCGACTCCAGAGGGCCGCCCGGCGCGTCGGTGACGCTCTGCGAGTCCGCACCCACCAGCAGCGGGGCGGCCAGTGCGGCCAGGGCGATCAACGCGAGCACGGCGAGGCCGGCCAGGCCGGCCCGATGGCCGCGGTACTGCCGCCAGAAGCGGGCCGCCACGAGGCGCCGGCGGGTCCAGGTCAGCGCACGCGGGCTGAGGGCCGGTGCGGCGTCGGTCGTGGTCGTCATCGGCCCACCCGGGGATCGAGGAGCGGATAGATCACATCGGCGAGCGTGTTCATCAGGATCACCGCGGCGGCGAAGACGAAGAACAGCGCCTGCACCAGGGGCAGATCGGGCACGCTCAGCGCCTGGTAGAACAGTCCGCCCAGGCCGGGCCACGAGAACACCGTCTCCACCAGGATCGCCCCCGCCACCGTGTTGCCCAGGTTGACGAAGAGCAGGGTCACCGTCGGCAGCATCGCGTTCGGGACGGCGTGCCTGCGGCGTACGAGGTCGTCGCGCAGCCCCTTCGCCCGGGCCGTCGTCAGATAGTCGCTGCCCATCTCGTCGAGCAGCGAGGAGCGCATCACCAGCAGGGTGCGCGCGTACTCGACGGCGACGAGGGTGATGACCGGCAGCACGAGGTGGTGGGCCACGTCGAGGACGTAGGCGAATCCGCTCGCGCTGCCGGACTCCATGCCGCCGGTCGGGAAGAGCCCGGGGATCGGCCCGATGCCGACCGACAGGGTGATGATCAGGAGCAGACCGAGCCAGAACGAGGGCACCGAGTACAGCGTCAGCGCGAAGGCCGTGTGGAAGCGGTCGCCTGCCGACCCGTTACGCCAGGCGGACCTGGCTCCCAGCCAGACGCCGATCGCCGTGTAGATCACGAACGCGGTACCGGTGAGCAGCAGTGTTGCCGGCAGCGCCTCGGTGATCTTGTCCATGACGGGGGCGCGGAACTGGTACGACGTACCGAAGTCCCCGGTCAGGGCCTTGCCGCAGTATGCGGTGAACTGCTGCCACAGCGGCAGGTCCAGGCCGAATTCCTTGCGCATCGCGGCGATCTGCTCGGTCGACACCTGCCGTCCGCCGGTCATCTGCTTGACCGGGTCACCGGGGATCAGACGGAACAGGAAGAAGCTGGTGACGAGTACGGCGAACAGCGAGACGGCCGCACCGGCCAGCTTGCCCACCGCATAGCGGAGGTACGCGGTCGTGCTGCGGGAGCGCGGACTGCGGGCCGACGGCCCGGCCGGAGCCGGGCCGTCGGTCTGCACAGCGTCCACGCCCGCCGCGTCCTTCAGGAGCGCGGGGGTGCTTTCTGTGCTCATGGACTATTCACGGTCTTCCGCAGTGGAACGACGACGCATGGCGAACAGCAGCCCGCCACCGGCGAGGACGACTACGGCGATCCCGACACCGATGAGGACTCCGGTGGAGCTGCCGCTGTCGCCGGACGAATCGCCCGGCGCACCGGCGGCCGGGACCGCCGACCACCAGCTCCAGTAACCGTCCTGACCGTAGATGTTGCCCGCGTCCGAGGGCATGGTGGTGATGGACTTGATCTGGTCGGTGCGGTAGGCCTCGACGGCATTCGGGTACGCCATGACATTCATGTACCCCGTGTCGTACAGCCGTGACTCCATCTGCTTCACGAGGTCGGCCCGTTTGGCGGGGTCGTATTCCGCCAGCTGCTTCGCGTAGAGCTCGTCGTACTGCTTGTCGCAGATGAAGTTGTCGGTCGCCGCCGTCTCCTTCGCCTTGGCCGGGAGCGCGGCACAGGTGTGGATCGACATGACGAAGTCCGGGTCCGGGTTGACGGACCAGCCGTCGAAGGCCAGGTCGTACTCACCGGCGTACCAGGGGTCGGAGACGTTGTCACGGCAATCGACGTCCAGGCCGACGCCGAGGTCGCCCCACCACTCCTGGAGGTACTTGCCGATCGCCTTGTCGTTGGGGTCCGTTGCGTGGCACAGGATGCGGAAGTCGAGTGGCTTGCCGTCCTTGCCGGTCCGCTTGCCGGCGCTGTTCTTCCTGTAGCCCGCCTCGTCGAGGAGGGCGCCGGCCTTCGCCGGATCGTAGGAGAGCTTCTGCTCGGCCGACGGCTTCCAGAAGTACGAGTCGAAGCGGGGCGGGATGTAGCCCTCGCCCTCTATGGCGTAGCCCTGGAAGACCTTGTCGATGATGGCCGTGCGGTCCACGGCCATGAACAGCGCCTGGCGGACCTTCTGGTCCAGCAGCGCCGGGTGGCCGTCGCCGAACTTCTTGCCGTCCTTGGTCTGCGCGCCCGGGTTGGCGGCCAGCGCGTAGAAGCGCCGGCCGGGGGCGTCGTTCACCTTGATGTTGTCGGCGGCCTTCAGGGACGCGGCCTGTGCGGGGGTCAGACTCGGGCTGCCGGCGACGAAGGAAACTTCACCCTTTCGGAGGGCGGCGACGGCGGCGTCCTGGTCCTTGTAGTACCGGAAGACGAGCTCGTCGAACTTCGGAGCACCCCGCCAGAAGTCCTTGTTGGCCTTCAGCTTCACATAGCTGTCGACCTTGTAGTCCGTCAGGATGAACGGGCCGTTCCCGACGATCGGGAACTTCGTGTTGTTGTTGAACGTGGAGAAGTCACCGACCTTCTCCCAGACGTGCTTGGGCACGATGGGCACGTCCAGCGCCGTCATCGTGGCCTGCGGCTGCTTCAGTTCGATGACCAGCTTGTCCGGGCTGGGGGCGGTCACCTTCTTGAAGTTGGAGACGAAGCTGCCGTTCGAGGTGGCGGCGCCCTCGTCGGTCATCATCGTGTTGAAGGTCCACGCCGCGTCCTCGGCGGTGGCCTTCTCGCCGTCCGACCACTTCGAGTCGGTCCGGATGGTGTACGTCCACGTCAGCTTGTCGGCCGAGGGCTCCCACGAGGTGGCGAGACCCGGGATCGTGTGGTTGTCCTTGGCGTCGTAGTTGGTGAGGAAGTCGTACATCAGCCGGCTGATGCTCGTGGAGAGCAGCCGCTGCGCGAGGAACGGGCTCAGGGAGTCGACGCTCTGCGCGACCGCGACCGTGAGCGTCGATGTGCCGTCGGCAGCCTGCGCCTCCTGCGGGGCGGGACCGAGCGGGTTTCCGGGGACGACCGATCCGGCGGCCAGCGCCAGGGCGGCGGCGCCGGAGGCGAGAAGGATACGCAGGCGGCCGCGTGGGCGGGAGGAACGTGGAGGGACTCTTGTGACCATGGACGTGGACCTCGCGTCATGACTCGCACGGTGAAGGCGGGCAGATCTCTGGTTCGCCAGCTGGTGAAGCGAAGGTTTATCAGCGGCGGTCGAGTCGCGTCAACGGTCCGCCAAACCGCGTGTGGTCTGCGGGAATGCGATGAGGGCCCGCACCGTGTGTACGGTGCGAGCCCTCATTGGTTTAGACCTCTACTGCCCTACTGCTGAGGCGCCGGCGGCGGCTGCGGAGGGTGCTGATGCCAGCCCGCCGGCGGAACGGGGCCTAGTCGTTCGGGCTGTCCGGGCTGATGTGCCTGGCCATCGTGCTGCGCGGGCGGCGGAGGCGGCCCGGCCTGACCCGCGCCGGCCTGTGCCGGGGAGGGCGGCTGTTGCTGCCAGCCGTTGTTCTGCGCCCCCGGGCCGGGGTGCGCGGGGTACGGCTGCTGCGGCGCGGCGGCCTGCTGGGGCGGAGGCTGCTGTCCCGGGTACGGCTGCTGCCCGCCGTACGGCTGTTGTCCCCCGTACGGCTGCTGGGGCGGATACGGCTGCTGCGGCTGCCCGGGGTACGGCTGCCCGGGGTACTGCTGTCCCGGGTAGGGCTGACCGGGCTGGGGTGCGTACGGCTGCTGTCCGGGCACCTGCTGACCGGGTGTCTGCTGCCCTCCCGGCATGGGCGGGGCGAACTGCGGCGGCGGGTTGCTGCCGTCCGTCGTCCACAGCCCCTGCTGCTGCTGGGCCCGCTGGAAGTCCTCCGCGACGAGTGCGGAGAGGTTGAAGTAGGCCTCGCGGGTCTTCGGGCGCATCATGTCGAGATCGACCTCGGCGCCGGCCGACAGGTGCTCGTCGAACGGCACGACCACCACGCCGCGGCAGCGGGTCTCGAAGTGCTGCACGATGTCGTCGACCTTGATCATCTTCCCGGTCTCGCGGACCCCGGAGATGACGGTCAGGGAGCGCTGCACCAGTTCCGCGTATCCGTGCGCCGACAGCCAGTCCAGCGTGGTGGACGCACTGGAGGCGCCGTCGACGGACGGCGTCGAGATGATGATCAGCTGATCGGCGAGGTCCAGCACACCGCGCATCGCGCTGTAGAGCAGGCCGGTGCCCGAGTCGGTGAGGATGATCGGGTACTGCTTGCCCAGGACGTCGATGGCCCGGCGGTAGTCCTCGTCGTTGAAGGCCGTGGAGACCGCGGGGTCCACGTCGTTGGCGAGGATCTCCAGTCCGGAGGGCGCCTGCGAGGTGAAGCGGCGGATGTCCATGTACGAGTTGAGGTACGGGATCGCCTGGACCAGGTCGCGGATGGTCGCCCCGGTCTCGCGGCGCACCCGTCGGCCGAGCGTGCCGGCGTCCGGGTTGGCGTCGATGGCGAGGATCTTGTCCTGCCGCTCGGTGGCCAGGGTCGAGCCGAGCGCGGTGGTCGTCGTGGTCTTGCCGACGCCGCCCTTGAGGCTGATCACCGCGATCCGGTAGCACGACAGCACCGGTGTGCGGATCAGGTCCAGCTTGCGCTGCCGCTCGACCTCCTCCTTCTTCCCGCCCAGCTTGAAGCGGGAGGCGGCGGACGGGGTACGACTGCTCTTGGCCTTCTGCTTGCCCCGGACCAGCCGGTCCGACGACAGCTCCACGGCGGCCGTGTACCCGAGTGGGGCACCCGGCACGGAGCGCTCGCGCTGGTCATGGGTGACCGGCGTCGGCCAGGCAGCCCCGGTGCGCGGGTCGACCGGCGGGGCCTGGGGGGCCTGGGGCGCGGGCGGCTGGGGCTGGTAGGCCTCGGGCTGCTGCTGCTGCTGCTGCTGCGGAGCGGGCAGGTTCGGCGTGCCCTGGGCCGGCTGCTGAGGGACCTGCGCGGGGAACTGCGGCTGCTGGCCGGCCCCCGGAGCCGGGAACCCGTAACCGCCCTGCGGCTGTGCGCCCGGGGGAAGTTGGGGTGCGGCGCCCTGGGCGGGGAACTGCTGCTGGGGCGCCGGCGGGAACCCGTAACCGCCCTGCTGGGGTGCCTGTGGGAACCCGTAACCGCCCTGCTGGGGCGCCTGCGGGAACCCGTAACCCCCCTGCGGAGCCGGGGCGTTGGGCTGGACCGGCTGCTGGGGTGCCGGCGGGGCCGGCTGCGCGGGCGGCGGCGTCGGTGCCTGCGGGAATCCGTAGCCCCCCGGCGCTCCGGCTGCCGGAGCGGGCTGCGCGGGCCACTGCTGCGCGGGCTGAGGTGCGTTCGGCTGCGGCGCGGCCGGCTGGAAGGCGGGCGGCAGCGGAGGAAGGGCACCCTGCGCTGGCGGCGCGGGCGACCACGGGGCCGGTGCGTGCGGCGGCACGGAACCCTGGGGCGCGTCGGCGGGCGACGTACCGGCGGACGGGGTGCCGGCCGGAGGCGTGCCCTGAGGCGCCTCGTCCTGAGGTGCGTCGGGGACGGAGTGTGCGGGCCCGTCGGCCTGCTCGTCGTCCGTCGCCGGCTCGCCGTCGGCTGCCCGTACGGATTCCCGGGCCGCGTCCGGCTCGGGACCGTCGGACGCGTCGACCGCTTCCGGACCCTTCTCGTCCACCGGACCGGCCGGGTCCGCGCCGTCGGCCTCGGACGGGGCGGCCGGAGGCGTGGGCTCGGCGGAATCGCCGGAAACGGACGCCGTGGGCTCTGCCACCGCCTCCGTCTTGGCGGCCTCGCGTTCGGCGATCTCCTGCTTCAGCGCGGCCGGTGAGAACCGCATGGTGGCCCCGCTCTCCACGTCGCCCCCACCGAACGAGCCGCTCATGGCGTCCGGTTCCTCGGAGCTTGACGCGGGGGTGGCCGACGCCGATGCCGGAGGATCGGGTGCGAAAGAAGGCGAGGGCGGCTCGGACGAGGCGGCGGACGCGGCTTCGGACGGCGCTGCCGGCCGCCAGCCGGGCTCGAAACCGCCGGAGGCCGGAAGCCCCGGCACGGAGAGCGGCGCCCCCTGCGGAGGCGGAGGCGGCGCCAGGTGCGACCCCGCTCCTCCCGACGAGTCACCCGGCGCGTTCTGGGTGTACCAGGCGGGCGGGGTGTAGTCGATGGTGAACTCACCCGTCATCTCGGCGGGATCCGCGTCGGACGACTCGTCGACGGGCGTGTTCCATCCCCCGCTGATTTCGTCCCGATCGCCGTTCACGTTGCCTCCTGGTGTGGTCGAGCACCCTTGTGCCGTGGTGGGTGGGGGCGACCGTTCCCGATGTCCGGTCCGCCCGGCTCTCCCCCTTGCGACGCGCAGTGCCTGCCCGCAGGTTCCTCTGCCGCGCCCCCACCCACCCTAATCGCCATGGGGCGCACTACGGCAGGCCGTACCGCTCAGCGACAACTGTCCGGTACCTCACGTACGACCCTCGTGCGAAGCGCGTACGGCAGAACATGAGGGATCGGGCCATTTGTCGCACCTGGATACGTCCGGACACGACGCGGGGGCGGCCGTCCCTGACAGCCGCCCCCGCGCCGCACGGTCGCCTACCTGAGGTCGAATTCACCGTCCCGCGCGCCCAGCACGAACGCGCGCCACTCCGCCGCCGTGTACCGCAGCACGGTCTCCGGATCCAGCGACGAGCGCATGGCGACCGCGCCTCCGGGCAGATGGGCGATCTCGACCCGCTCCTCCACCTTTTCGGTACCGGGTGCGCTCAGCCACTCCACATCCGAGATGTCGAGAGCGTAGAGCTCGTCCTTTTCCTGCTGGGTGCCCATGCGCCCGTCCCTTCGGTCGAACTGTGTCGTTCCCCGCCCATGATCCTGAAAAGCGGCGGATCCGGTGGGCGAACGAGACAGGATTCAGTCCATCCTGCGAGCGGTGCCCAGCAGCCCCGTCTCGACATCCGTCGCAGCGGTCATCACCCAGTGGCGCTCACGGCCCGCGACCCAGAGGGTGACACCGTCCGCCAGCGTGGGCAGGGCCTCGCTCTCGGCGCGTGCGAGTCCCAGGATCCGGCCGATCTGCTCGGCCTCGGCCGGCGACACCCGCTGAATGCCCACGAGCGTCGCCGCCCGCATCAACCGGGGGGCCACCGGGCTCAGATAGGGCAGGAGCGTCAGCACCGACTGCCACGGCGAGGACACCACCCGGCCGCGGGGCGGACGCATCCCGCAGTCGCGCACCACCACCACGGGGCTGCCCACGGTCGCGCCGGTCGGCGGGACACGGCCCACGTCATGGAGCGAGATGCACTCGAGACCGGCACCCGCGGCCTGCGCCAGCGTGGTCCACGCCTGGGTACGCCCCGTCTCGACCGCCACTCGCGCACCGGTACCCGCCGCACGCACTGCCAGCACCTGCGCGGTCCACAGACCCCCGATCAACAGGACGTCGTACGGCGTAGGCCGGTGGAACCCGATCATCTGCGGGCGTCCTTCGGCGTCGTCGCCGATGATCACGCCGTCGTCCCCCACCGGCAGCGACAGCGCGCCCAGGTGGTCCGCGGCCAGGGTGTGGCCGGCATGGCGCGGGCCCAGCAGCCCGCGCCTCGGAGCGATGTGCTTCGTCACTGCGCGCCTCCCAGCGGGAGCGTGGCCAGGACGCCCGGCAGCTGTTCACGGTCCAGCCGTACGAGGCCGACCTCCGCGTGCCGTGCGGCTTGCTCCAATGTCCTTCGTACGCCGACCAGTTCGGTGTCCGAGCCGCCGGTGATCCGTACATGGCCGCGCACGGACACGTGGCCCTGGTGTGCGCCGCGGCGCACCGTCAGGCTGAACGTCGTCGCGTACGCGGGTACCGAGGTCAGCAGCGAGACGAGCCGTGGGAGCGGAGTCGCTCCCCGGCCCAGTTCGGGCCAGCGGTCCACCGCGTAGGTGGTGTGCCAGCGGTCGTCGCAGCGCCAGACCCGCGCCGTCTCCGCCGTACGCCGCTGAGGCGCGGCGTCCGGGCGTCCGGCGCGCGCCGACAGGATGGGGTTGGCGCACGCGGACGTCGCCACGGCGGAGTTCAGCTCCTCCTGGTCCAGTACCGAGGCCCGGAACCCCGCGCCGGTGATCCGGCTCGCCACATGGTCCGCGACCCGGACCAGACAGCGCTGAGCGCCTCCGATCCCGCCACCGCGGGCCTCCACGGCCTCCCGGCACAGTTCCGGATCCAGCTTCACCGCCACCCAGGTCATCCGCAGGGCGGGTGCCCCGGTCCGGTCCTGGAGCGGGGCGTACGAGAGCCTGGCCACCGACCGTTCCGGCAGATGCGGCGCCGGGGCGGGCCGTACCTGCTGCACGAGCTGCGCGGACTCCAGCACGATGTCGTCCACCGCGAGTGCGTCGCCCAGGAGGGACAGCGGAAGCGCCCGGGCACCCATCGCCTGACGGAGCGACTCACCGCTCGCCTCGACCCGTACGACCGCGGTCAGGAACGTGCCGTCCCCGACCATGCCCACGGTGCGGCGGGCGCCGTCCACATAGATACAGGGCGCGAATCCCGGCACGTTCTCCGCCACCGGAGCCAGCTGCGGCTCCGTCTCGGTGGTGGGCGCCGTGGCCGTACGCCTGCGGTAGCGGAGGGACGACACCGTCGACAGCCAGTCCTGTACGGCCCGGCCCCGGCGGCGTACCACCGCGAGAAGGATCAGGAGACAGGCGATCACGCCGGCGGGGATCATCCACGCACCGCCGAGCGCCGCCCCCACCACGGCGACTGCCAGAGCCGCCTCGACGAGCACCATCTGCCGCAGCGCGGGCCCGACGCGGCCGGTCCTGGAGATCGAATGGAGGGTGGTCGCAGCAGGTGCGTCCGCCGGCCGGTGGGGAGCTGCGCCGTCAGGCCCGTTGCTGCGTTGCCGCCGGGAAGAGCCGGACATTCGGTGGGTGGACCGCCTTGTGCGCTCGCCCGTCGCTGCAGCCATCGCCGCGTTGCCCCCTCGTGTCCGTATTCACCGTTTTTTTCACGGGCGTTGATCGGGCGATCACCCTACCTGAGCGGTGAGAGCCAAGTGCCAACAGGCATAGTAGGGGGCCCGGTCGGGGGCACCGGCCCACGGAGGGTGTGGGAACCTGGTCGCCCACTGGGGAGAAGGGGCAGCGCGCACATGGCATCACGGCGGGACGAACTCAATGCCTACACCTTCGCGAAGCGGAGGTTGGTCGCACAGTTCCTGCAGCCCCACCCTTCCGGCTCGGAAGAGGGTGCCCCGCGCCCCCTGCGAGCGGTGGTGCCGGGAGCGATCGTCGGTGTCGTGGTCCTAGCGGTGTTCGGGGCATGGGGGATGTTCAAGCCCGTCGCCCCCCAGAAGTGGGACACCCCGTACGAGAACGTCATCATCGCCAGCAAATCCACCACCCGGTACGTGGTGTTGAAGACCGACGGCAAGAAGCAGCTCCACCCGGTGCTGAACATGTCGAGCGCCAAACTCCTCCTCGCCCCCGACAAGGGCAAGGTCATCAACGTCGACGAGTCGGTCCTCGACAACGGCAAGATCACGCACGGGGCGACCCTCGGCATCCCGTACGCCCCCGACCGCCTGCCTGACAAGAAGGAAGCCGGGTCCGCGAAGCGCTGGGCGGTCTGCGAGCGGCCCGGCGAGGGCGGCAGGGCCATCCAGAAGGCGGCGTTCGTCTTCGCGGAGCGCGAGCAGGGCAAGACCGAGGGCACGGGCAAGCTGCGGGGCGGCGAGCTGATGTACGTCGAGGGCCCCGGCCCGGACCGGATCCGCTACATCGTCGACGCCACCGGCACCGCGTACGCGGTGAAGAGCGACGAGCTGCTGCTGCGCACCCTGGTCGGCCAGGGCCGCGACCCCCAGCGGGTGTCCGCCGACTGGCTGGCCACCTTCCACAAGGGGGACGAGGTCACCTTCCCGGCCATCGAGGGAACTCCGGGCATGGCCGCGGGAGTTCCGGGCGGGCTGTCGGCCGAGGACAACAAGGTGGGCATGGTCCTCGCGGCGACCTCCGGCACCAGGACCCAGCAGTACGTGGTCCTGCCCGGCAAGGTCGCCCCGGTCACCGACTTCGTCGCCAAGCTCCTGCTCAGCAGCCGGGACCTGGTCACCCTCGGCCAGGACGGCAAGGCGCAGTCCGTCAGCGCCGGTGCGTTCGAGCCCGGCGAGGCGTTCGGGCGGGAGAAGGACTGGCCCGCGAGCGAGCCGAATCCCGTCAACTCCGCTGCTACGGGGGACGGGAGCCGTAACACCGTGTGCAACGTCCTGCGCGGAGTCTCGGACAAGGGCGGCGCCAGCACGCTCAGCACCTGGGCCGGCACCGCCTTCCCCGCGACGCTCCCCACCGGCTCCAGCAGCGCCTACGTGACCCCCGGATCAGGCCAGCTCTTCCGGCAGTTCAAGGGATCGAGCCCCGACGCGGGCCCCCTCTTCCTGGTGACGGACACCGGCCTGCGCTATGCCATGCAGTCCAACGGCGACAGCGTGCAGGACGACTCCGGCATCGGTGAGTCCGGCACCAAGGAGGAGCGGGAGCAGGCGCAGCAGGAGGCCCAGCAGGCGCAGAACCGCCTCGGGTACAAGGACGTCGACCCCGCCCCCGTGCCCGCCGTCTGGTCGGCCTTCCTGCCGACGGGCCCCCGCCTGTCGACCGGTGCCGCCCGCCAGCCGCAGGGCTCGTGAGGAGCGACCACGTGACCACGCACCCCTCCGGCCGCCGGCGCCTGCTGACGGCCACGGCCGCCACCGCCGTGCTCCTCGTCACCCTGCCGGTGCTGCCGGCGGCCGCGGACGACTCCACCCAGTGCACCTTCCCGGCGAAGAAGTACGCGGGCCGCCCCTGGGCGCTGCAGCGCGTGCTGATGGACGAGCTGTGGGAGCAGTCCACGGGCAAGGGCGTACGGGTCGCCGTCATCGACACCGGCGTCGATGTGAAGAACCCCCAGCTCACCAAGGCCGTGGATGCCGGGAGCGGTCGCAACTACCTACCGAAGGACCTCAAGGACGACAACGGCGGGAAGATCGAGCGCGGCAAGGAGAACGGCACCACCGACGTGGTCGGCCACGGCACCAAGGTCGCCGGCATCATCGCCGCACGCGCGGCCAAGGGCACCGGCTTCACGGGCCTGGCACCCGACGCCACGATCATCCCGATCCAGCAGAACGACGCCGAGGGCCACGGGACCGCCGAGACGCTGGCCGAGGCCATCAACTACGCGGTCGGCCAGGGCAAGGCGGATGTCATCAACATCTCGCAGGACACGGCCGACGCGGTGAAGCCGGCCCCCGAACTCAAGCAGGCCGTGGACGCCGCCCTGGCTCAGGACGTCGTGGTCGTCGCCTCGGCAGGCAACGACGGACTGGGCGGAAACGTCAAGGAGACCTACCCGGCCTCGTTCCCGGGCGTTCTGGCCGTCGCCTCCTCGGACCGCAACAACGAACGGGCGGCCTTCTCGCAGTCCGGCGAGTTCGTGGGCGTCGCGGCCCCCGGCGTGGACATGATCTCCACGGTGCCCGGCGGCGGACACTGCTCGGACAACGGAACCAGCTTCTCCGCCCCGTACGTCGCAGGGGTGGCGGCGCTCATCAAGGCCAAGCACAAGGACTGGACGCAGGAGCAGATCGTCGCCCAGATCGAGCAGACGGCCGAGCGCTCGATCGCGGGGCACGACCGCCTGGTCGGCTGGGGTGTCGTCGACCCGGTGCGCGCACTGACCGAGGACGACAAGCCGATCGAGAAGCCGGTGGCACACGAGGGTGTCAGCAAGGGCGAGGCACCGGTGCCGGCCGCTCTCCACCTGGGCGAGACCGCCGACGAACGCAACGCCCGGCTCGCGACGTACGTCGTGGTGGGCGGGGGAGTCCTGGTGGCCGCCATCGCGGGGGCGGCGGTGGCCGTACGCGACCGTCGGCGCCGGCTCGGACGGCCGGGCGGCGTGTGACGCCGGAGAAGTTACGTGACGGACAAGACAGTTGGCCCTGTCAGTGCCATTGGCTACAGTGATGTTATGGGGTCAGTGCTGTTCACGCGGGTGCGATAGCAACGCGAAACAGACTGAGCAAACGGGGAAACGGGGAAGGGCAGCGACGTGGCCGAGGGAAAAGGGGATCTCCGGAAGGGCGTAGGCGCCCTGGAGGAGTTCCAGAAGAAAGTGAACGCGTTGCTGGCGGAACTCGAGAGCTCGCCGGCGGGCAGGTCCAAGGTCGCGGAACAGACGGTGTCGCGTAATGCGTTTAGCGGCCACAACACCACTTTCGCGGAAGCGGACGGGCTGTACGCCCAGTACAACCGCGTTCACGATTCCCTCGTCACCCTCTCGAAGTCCCTGGGCGAACAGATCGAATACCTGAGCCTCGGGGTGCACGCGGCGGCCGTCGGCTTCGACAACGTGGATGACGACACACGGCGCCGCTTCTACGAGATCCAGGCGCACCTGGACGCGGAGCATGAGAAGGCGGAGCGCGCGGGTAAGCCGGCCACGCCTGAGCAGCCGCGCTCCGACAGTAAGAACGGCTCTGCCTACGACGACTTGGGTGACAGCTGATGAGTGACGAGAAGCAGCCGGAGTTGACTCCTGCGGAACAGCGGCAGGAGGACCAGGAACGCGTCACGGGACAGATCGTCGTCACGGACGTCACCCGCCAGATGATGCAGGTCCTGGAGTCATTCGGCTTCGGGCGCGTCGGCCCCGGCGGGCGTACGTCCTTCGAGGGCCACGACCTCAACGCGATGATCGACCTGATCGAGAACTCCAAGCCGGAGCACCTCGAGGAAGCGGGCAAAGCGCTCCTGAAGGCGCGTTCCTCGATGGAGACGGCGGCGGGCGAGCTCGAAGGCTTCATCAAAGGTGTCGACTGGGAAGGCGAATCCGGAACAGCTTTCAGCGAATGGGGCAAGGGTCTGGTCGCCCATGCGCGGAAGCTGGGTGCTTTCGCCGAGGTGGCGGGCACCCAGATCACCGTCGCAGGCACGGGTCTCGCCTCGGTCCGCAACTCCCTCCCGAAGCGCGACACCCGCCTGGTCCGCAAGACGCCCGACGAGGTCGAGACTCCGAAGCGGGTCGAGGGAAACGCGGAGTACGAGGCGGCGCTGAAGGTCGAGAAGGACCGCCAGGAGGCCATCAACCAGGCCAACCGGCTGGCTTCGTACTACGCGGTCTCGGAGGAACTACTGGCGTCGCAGGAGCCGCCACGGTTCGAGAAGAAGCTCGATGTGGCGATGCCGCGACCCCAGGGGCATTGGCTGGAAACTGAGCGGCCAGGCTCCATGTCGTCAGGGGACTCTGCGTCGTCGGGCAGCGTGGACTCCGGAAACGTCCCGCACCACGCAGTGGTCGGCAGCCCCGGTACCTCGGCGAGCGGCCAAGGCTTCCCGACGCCAGTGCCGGTGGCGCCTATTCCAGAGAGGGGCGTCTCGACGGAGATCGACAGCGTCGCCACCGCACCGCCCCCGGCGACCTCTCACGTCACAACACCTCCTCCCGCGCAGACCACAGGCCCGTCGGTAACGGGTCCGGGCCTGACTCCTCCCGTGACGAACAGCTTCCTGAACCCCATGACCAATGGTTCACGAAACCCTCAGGCGCAGACGGGCGCGGCCAGAACGGTGGGTCAGCCAGCGGGCGGTACCCGCTCAGGTGGCGGCTCGACGGCAAACGGCCAGACCACCGGTCCTCAGGCGGGACGCTCTGGTCCCATGAACGGAGGCACGTCCTCCGCACGTGGGGTCACTGGTCCGCAGTCCCCGACCGCTGGTCGATCCGGCGTCACGGGTGGCAGGCCGACCTCAGTAGGCCATGCAGGCACGTCCGGAACTTCCGCCCCACGTGCAGGCCGAGGAGGCATCGTCGGGGGCACGCCTCAGCGCTCCGCGCCCGGGGCGACCGGAGGCACACGGGGTGCCCCACGCGGCACGGTCATCGGTGCCGGGGGAGCAGCACGGCCGGGAAGTCCGGTCGGCGGCGTCGGACAGCGCGGCGTAGTCGGTAACGGAGGCGCCGGGCGGGGTACCCCCAGTACCAACGGCGTCGTCGGCACCCCCCGTGGAGGGCCCGCACGGCCCGGGACAGGCGCGAAGGGCTTCACCGCAGGCGGCGCGGGCCTCGTGCGCGGCCCGGCAGCCCGCAAGGACTCCCGAGACGAGGACGAGGACGACGGCACGCCCCGTCCGGACTACCTGACCGAAGACAGAGAGACGTGGGAAGCCGGCCGTCGTGGAGTCGCACCGCCGGTGATCGAGTAGGTAGACGGAAGGTTCGGAAGTCGGGATGACAGCAGGAATGAGCCAGACCCGGAAGCGCCCTATGCCTCTTGGATCGAGAGGGCGCGTGTTCGGCACCATGGTTTTGGCCGGTGCACTGAGCGCGGGATTTACGGGGACTGCATCCGCAGATGTGGACGCGCAGTCGAAGCAGTGGTACCTGGCACCCATGCATGCCGAAGAGATGTGGAAGACGACCACAGGCAAAGGCATCAAAGTTGCTGTCATCGACACCGGCGTCAACCCTGAGGCGCCTTCCCTGAAGGGGCAGGTGCTCAAAGGATTCGACGCCACCGGGGCCAGTGGCGATGAATTCGACGACTACGCCGGCCACGGCACCACCATGGCCGAATTGATTGCTGGGACGGGGGACGGTGGAGGGCTGAAAGGCCTTGCCCCGGACGCGAAGATCATTCCGTTTAGGGTCGCCGGCGCTGATTGGGAGACCAAGGAATCTTTGAACTCTCTCGATACTGCAGATGCGATTCGGTCGGCTGCTGATAGCGATGCAAAGATCATCAGTATGTCGTTCGGTAATGACTTCAAACTGGATCAGGAAATTGAAGCTGTAAAATACGCGGAGAGCAAGGGGAAGCTGTTTTTTGCCGCAGTCGGCAATGAGGGCAGCAAGGGAAACAAACCCACTTATCCGGCAGCATATCCAGAAGTCGTCGGTGTTGCGGCCACGGACCCGCAAGGCAAAGCTTCAGAGTATTCGCAGCATGGTGACTTCGTAGACATTGCTGCCCCCGGTGACGGTATTCCAACGTGGTGTGACTCGAAGTTCCAGGGCTACTGCGAGTCAGAAGGCGGAACCAGCCAGGCCACCGCCATCACTTCGGCCGCCGCAGCCCTGATCTGGTCCGCCCACCCCGACTGGACAGCCAACCAGGTGCTCAACGTTCTCTTCGACACCGCCGGACGCGGTGACTGGGAAAAGGGCACCCTCAGCAACTACCTCGGCCACGGCATCATTCGCCCGGCGGTCAACATCCTGAAGGACAAGGGAACGCCTGGCGCCCCGGACATCAGCCCTCTCACCAAGGAGAAGACGTCCGGCTCCACAGCCTCGCCTGCCGCATCCGCATCAGCTTCGTCACAGCCTGAGAAGGAGGAGACGGCTGAGGACGCCGCCATGGCAGGCTCCAGCACGGAGAAGAACGACGACAGTCAACTTGGCCTGATCTTCAGCGGAGTGGCCGTAGTACTCGTACTTGGCGTCGGCGGTTTCCTGATCGCCCGCAAGCGCAGGACCGCCTGACTGACCGCAGTTCCTCTTATGTATCCCCCGGCGGTGACGCCGGACCGAACAAGAGCACCAGGAAGGAAGCCAGCACCATGGCAGATCAGAAGCTTTCAGATGACGCGCTCATCAAGATCGAGAGCGAGCTCACCACGCGATTCGAATCCGTGAGGGGCCAGATCAAGACACTGCAGGGGACGATCGACAGCCTGGAAGGCGCTTGGAAGGGCATTGGCGCCACCGCCTTCAACAGCAAGCAGGATGACATCAACCGGAGGATGGGCAACATCGCCGTCCGGATGGCTAACTTCCAGGAAGCTATCAAGGCGGCCCGCGTCATCTCGGGCAACACCGAAGACGAGATCAAGGCAGCCCTCCAGGGCGTCGACGTAGTGGACGGATACTCGGCCGGCGCGGAGGCCAAGACCGCGGCCATCACCCCTCCGCCCTCGAGTTTCAACTCCTACTGAGCCTTGGGTATCCGTACCACGTACGGACCATCACATCGAACTAGACTGAACTGGAGGACCGTATGCCGACCAACGACGGCACGATGGTTGTCACTTACTCGAGCCTGGAGCAGGCCGCTGGTGACATCGACCGGCAGAGCAGGCAGCTTCAGGAGGACCTCGCGGCGATCAAGCGAGTGGTTGCCAGTGCCTCCGAACTCTGGGTGGGCGAGGCCAAGACGGCGTACGACGCGGCGCAGGCCGGTTGGGACCGTGACGCCACGGCGATTCAGACGGCTCTGACCGAGATCTCCCGCAAGGTGCGCGACGCAGGCGTGGCCTACCAGGGCGGCGACAAGCGGGCGCGGGCCAACTTCGAGTAGGCCTCGACAGAGAACCAACGGGTCAGGGTGGGCACGCACGGGAGGTGCCCACCCTGACCCTTTGTCGTGCTGGGGTGAATCCCACGTGACCGCAGGTCTACAGGGTCCGCGCTGATACAGAATCCGTTGTAGTGGTTGACCGCGTGGACTGGGTGGGTCGCTGCCCGTGACCACAGGGGGCGTCGGCGTTGTACCGGGCAGCACGGTCGGGTTCAGCACCGAGCGGGCACGGGCACGGAAAGGTGGACGGTGGCTATGCGGGCGGACAACGGGGCCGGGGACGCGGCCAACAACGAGCCGGAGTTGTCGGACAGCCTCAAGACCTTCGGGGCGGTACTGAAGGCGCTACGGGACGAAGCGAGGCTCACACAGGAGCAGTTCGCGCCGCTGGTGCAGTACTCGGCGGCGTACATCGCCAAGATCGAGCAGGGGAGGCGATTCCCGCCGAGGGACTTGCTGGACCGCTCGGAGGAGGCGCTGGGGGCTCCGGCTGCGCGGGTGTTGACGGCGGCGGCGAGGAGTCTTACGCGGAAGGTGGGGCTGGCCTCGTGGTTCCGGCAGTGGGCCGGGATCGAGGAGGAAGCGATCACGCTGTACGCCTACGAGTGCCGCGCGATCCCGGGGTTGTTGCAGCCGGAGGCGTATATCCGGGCGATCTTCGAGCGACGGCTGCCGCCCTTGTCCGGTGAACAGATCGAGCACCAGGTCGTCGCCCGGCTGGAGCGGCAGCAACTCCTGGCCGACAGGCCGAACACAGCGTTCAGTTTTGTTCTCGAGCAGGCCCTGCTGGAGAGGCACATGGGCGGGCCTGACGTCATCCGTCAACTGTTGGACCATCTGCTCGAGCAGAGCATGCGGCGAAACGTCGAGATCCAGGTAATGCCCCTGCGCCAGTACGAGCACGCTGGGATCGATGGCCTGATGTACCTGGCCGAGACCCGGCAGCACGAGTGGGTCGGATACTCCGAGGGCCAGCAGTCAAGCATTCTCATCACGTCCCCCAAAGACGTGAGCGCCATGCTCCAGCGCTATGGCAAGCTGCGCTCGCAGGCCCTCGGCCGCGAAGCCACGGTAAGCCTGCTGGAGCAGATGCGAGGAGCACTATGAGCACCACAGAGCCGGCCTGGTTCAAGAGCAGCTACAGCGGCAGCTCCGGCGACAACTGCGTCGAAGTGGCGGCGCACCACGCGACGGTCCTCATCCGGGACTCGAAATATGCGCAGAAGCGGCCATTGAACGTGTCCCGGGGTGCCTGGTCGGCATTCACCGTGCTCGCAGCCGGCTCACAGGTTTGAACGAAGGTGGCGGGGCGGCCTCTTGACCTGTGTTGGCCGCCCTGCCCACGACCACGACTACTCCTTCAGAAGCGTCCACCACCAGGCGATGCTGGCGATCGGCAGAGGCTGGTCGGCCTCCCGCTCCTGGAACGGGGAGGTGGCGCTGCCGGCCGGGAGGTCGGCGGGGTTGTCCGGGTTGACGTACCGGTTGGTGGTGAGGGACCAGTCGTAGTCGGCGCGGATCCAGGAGTCGCAGTCCGTGATCCACCTGCAGAGCTCGGGCCCGGCGTCGCGCAGGATCTGGTCGCGGAGGCGCAGGTGCAGGGCCATGGCGCAGGTGTGCATCATGGCGGTCTCGCTCACCGCCTCGGCGAGGGTGCGCTTCTGCGCAAGGCCGGAATCAGTGTGGACACGGACGAGCCAGTCCAGGTCAGTACGTCGTGACGCCGGAACCTATTCTGCTTGCCGCTCGCACCCGCACACCGAAACGGGCGGCGACAGTGGCGCGAATGCGCCCGCTGTCACCGCCCGCCCCGATACGAGGTGACGTGCCCTACGCGCCCTACCGCTGTGCGTCCATGAGCCCGGTCTGCACCAGCGGATTCCCGCGGCGCCGGGTGACGAAGACCCCGCGCCCCGGGGGCATCGGGCGCGGCCGGACGTTGCCGAGCACGTCGCCCTCGACGGGGTCGCCCGACAGCATCACGCCCTGCGCCCCCAGTTCCAGGATGCGCTGCATGAAGGGCTCGTACAGCGCCCGGCCCGCCCCCGCCGTGCTGCGGGCGATGATGAACCGCACGCCCACGTCGCGGGAGAACGGGAGCATCTCCGTGAGCTTGGCCAGCGGGTTCCCGCTGGACGTCGAGACCAGGTCGTAGTCGTCGACGACCACGTAGACCATGGGGCCGCTCCACCAGCTGCGTTCACGCAGCTCCTGCGCCGTGACGTCCGGCGAGGGCGTACGGCGCTTCATCAAGTCGTACAGCGCGTCGGCGTGGTGCTCCATGTTGTTGGACATGGGCACGTACTCCGCGAGGTGCGTCGCGGGTGTGACGTCCAGGAGCGCTCGCCGGTTGTCGATGACGAAGAACTTGGCGGCGTTCCCGTCGTACCTCTCGGTCAGCTGCTTGATGAGCAGACGCAGCAGGTTGGACTTGCCGGACTCGCTCTCACCGAACACCAGGAAGAACGGGTCCCGCTCGAAGTCGAGGAAGACCGGCTCCAGGTTGTTCTCGTCGATACCGAACGCGATGCCCCGCTCCGGCTGCGCGTAACCCGCGGGCAGCTCGTGGGCCGGGAGTTCGCGGGGCAGCAGCCGGACCGCCGGGGCGGGCGCCGCGGTCCAGTGCCGGGCGACCTCCTGGTTCATGGCCGCCGTGGCCTCGGAGAGGTCGCTGTCGGAGTTGATGCCGTCGATCCGCGGTACCGCGGCCATGAAGTGCAGCTTCTCCGGCGTGAGACCGCGCCCGGGTACGCCGGCGGGCACGTTGACCGCGGCCTTGCGGTCCAGTTCGGAGTCCATGACGTCACCGAGGCGCAGTTCGAGCCGGTTCATCAGGTGGTCCTTGAGGTTGGCCCGGACCTCCATGGAACGCGACGCCGTGACGATCAGGTGGATGCCGTAGCCGAGACCGCGCTGCGCGATGTCCACGGCCGCCGATTCCAGGGCCTCGTAGTCCGTCCGGAAGTTGCCCCAGCCGTCGACGAGCAGGAAGACGTCACCCCACGGCTGGTCCGTCGCCGAAATCTCGCCACGTGCCCGCAGCCTGCGGAAGGTCGCGATGGAGTCGATGCCCGCGCTGCGGAAGTACTCCTCGCGGCGCGCCATGATCCCGTACACCTCGGCGACCGTACGACGCACCCGCTCGGGGTCGAGCCGGGACGCGACCCCTCCGACATGGGGGAGACCGGAGATCGAGGACAGGCCGCCACCACCGAAGTCGAGCCCGTAGAACTGGACCTCCTGCGGAGTGTGGGTGAGCGCGAAGCCCGCGATGAGCGTGCGCAGCAGTGTGGACTTGCCCGACTGCGGGCCGCCGGTGATCTGCATGTGGCCGGCCGCGCCGGAGAAGTCCCGGTAGAGCGTGTCGCGGCGCTGCTCGTACGGCTTGTCGACCACACCCAGCGGCACGACGAGACGTCCCGCGCCCTCGAAACCCGGCTGCGTCAGTCCGCGTCCCTCGACCGCGGAGAGCCCCGGCAGGAGCTCGTCCAGCGACGGCGGGTTGTCCAGCGGCGGCAGCCACACCTGGTGTGCGGAGGCGCCCCGGCCCTCCAGCCGGCGCACGATCACGTCGAGCACCGTGTCGGCCAGGGCATCGTCCTCGGGCGTGCGCGCATCGGGCACACCGGGCTGCGCCGTCGGCTGTACGTAGCGCACCGGCACGGGAGCCGCGGTGAACACCACGGGCCTGCGGTCCACCGGCAGCGGGCCGGAGGACGCGGCCGGCCGGGCTCCCGAGCGGTACACCCCGGAGACGTACGCCGCCTTGAAGCGCACCATCTCGTCCGTGCCGTACTTCAGATAGCCCGAACCGGGGACGTTGGGCAGGTGGTAGGCGTCGGGCACGCCCAGCGCGGCCCGGGACTCGCCCGCGGAGAACGTACGCAGACCGATCCGGTACGAAAGATAGGTCTCCAGGCCGCGCAGCCGCCCCTCCTCGAGGCGCTGCGAGGCCAGCAGCAGATGGACGCCCAGCGAACGGCCGATGCGGCCGATCTGCACGAACATCTCGATGAAGTCCGGCTTGGCCGTGAGCAGCTCGCTGAACTCGTCGATGACCAGGACGAGCGAGGGAATGGGCTGCAACGGGGCGCCCGCGGCCCGTGCCTTCTCGTAGTCGTGGATGTTGGCGTAGTTGCCCGCGTCGCGCAGCATCTCCTGACGGCGGTTGAGCTCGCCGCTGATGGAGTCGCCCATGCGGTCGACCAGCGTCAGGTCGTCCGCGAGGTTGGTGATCACCGCGGCCACGTGGGGCATCTGCGCCATACCGGCGAAGGTGGCACCACCCTTGAAGTCGGCGAGGACGAAGTTCAGCGTCTCCGAGGTGTGGGTGACGGCAAGACCCAGCACGAGCGTGCGGAGCAGCTCGGACTTACCGGAACCGGTGGCGCCGACACACAGACCGTGCGGCCCCATGCCCTCCTGCGCCGCCTCCTTGAGGTCAAGCATCACCGGGGCGCCGTCCTCGCCCACGCCGATCGGGACCCGGAGCCGCTCCGCCTGGGAGCGGGCCCGCCAGGTCCGGCTGACGTCGACCGAGGCCGCGTCACCGAGATTCAGCAGATCGGTGAACTCGAGATTGGCGAGCAGCGGTTCGTCGTCGTCCCCGCCCGAGGCCACGTGGAGCGGCGCCAGCTGCCGCGCCAGCGCTTCCGCGGCCTCATGGCTCAGCAGGTCGGGAAGACCGTCGTACACCAGACCGTGCCCCGACTCCAGTTGCAGCGAGTGGGGGTCGACCACGATGGAGAGACCGCCGCGTGCTCCGTTGACCTGGCCCGTGACGATCTCGACGACCGTCACGCCCTGAAGGCCCTCGGTCGAAGCGAGCGCGGACGTCGCCGGTACGGACTCGCCGTCGAGCACGACGACGACGTGCGGCTGGTCGAGGATCGGCTGACCGCCCGGCTGGAAGCGAGGCCGGCCCTCGAGGCGGCCCGCGAGCATCTCCTCGAGCTCCACGACACTCGTGCTGATCAGCCGACGGCTTCCGGCGCCGTCGATCGAACCCGGTGTCTGGACGTGCGGGAGCCACTTCGTCCACTCCCAGCGCGGCGCGGCGTCACGGCTGGTCGCGACGGCGATGACCAGGTCCTCGGGGGAGTGCAGCGAGGCGAGGGATCCGACCATCGCGCGGGCCGTGGCACGCGCGGATTCCGCCTCACCACTGATCGTCAGGTGGTAGAAGGCGCGGAGCGAGACCGCCATCGGCAGTCCGTCCAGCGTGCTGTGGGTCGTCAGGAACTGCTGCATCGCACCGGCGGTCAGCGGCTCCAGCTCATCGACCGGCGCGGTGTCGGGCGCGACGAGCGGCGTGGCGAGCTCCTGGCTGCCGAGGCCGATGCGTACGTGCGCGAAGTCGGCGTCCCCGACACGGCGCTCCCACAGCCTGCTGCCCTCGGCGACGAGCGCCCACAGCTGCTCCGGGGACGGGTGGAGATAGAACTGTGCGTCCCGCTGCTGACGGGCGGTCCGCAGCACAGCGCGCCGGGTCTGCGTCAGATACTTCAGATAGTCGCGCCGCATGTCCGCGAGCTGACCCTGGGTGCCGCGACGGAAGCGGATGATCATCGCGATGGCCATCGCGACCGTCGACGCAATCATGATCATGCCCATGATCCGCATGATCGGGTTCGGCGTCATGAAGAAGAAGACGACGGAGCCACCCATGCCGAGCATCGGCAGCAGCTGCATCATCACCCCCTCCTGCTGCCCGCGGGGCAATTCGGGCGGAGGTTGCAACTGCACCTGCTCGCCCGGAACTTCGGAGGGGAGGGCCCGCGGTGGGCGCTTGACGACAATCTGGCTCACAGCTCACCAATTCCCTTGCCGGACGGAACTGTTCCTATCGGCGCCCCCGTGGCGACGGGCTCCGTCCGCGGGAGGATCCTACTGGCGTACCCGGTGACCCGAGGGCGGTAGGGTGTCGCGACGCGTGTACGCATCCGCTAACTACCGCAAAAAAACGGGTCATTCGGGACGCAGTCGGAGCCCGTGATCCAGGGTGCGTTTTTCAGGAGATCCAGGAGAAGCATGAGGGGGAGCAGCACGTGACTATGACGGCCCAAACGGCGGCTACCGGATCCGGGCGGCCGGGTCCCGGAGTTCCGGCCGGCAACGGAACCGGCTTCTGCCGGGTCACGGTCGTCGCGCCCGACAGCCGCGTCGACGTGGCGCTGCCCGAGGACATTCCCGTCGCCGACCTCTACCCGGAGATCCTCCGGCTGTCGGGACAGAGCCCCGCCCCGGGCGCCCCGGTCGGATATCACCTGGTGCGCCGTGACGGCACCGTCCTCGACAGCGGGCGCACGCTGGCCGGCCTGCGCATCCTCGACGGCGAGCTGCTGTCCCTGCGGCCCTTCTCGGAGTCGCTGCCCCCCGCCGTCTTCGACGACGTCTCCGACGCCGTCGCCACGGCCGTCGCCCGGGACCGCACCCTCTGGGGCGACAGCCTCATGCGCTCGGCCGGGCTCTTCGGCGGCTCGGTCCTGCTGGTACTGCTCGGCTTCGTGCTGTGGACCTCCGACGTCCGGCACGACATGCACGGCCTGCCGGGCATCCTGGCCGCCGTCACCGCCCTGCTCCTCCTCGCGCTCGCCTGCGTACGCGCGCGTGTCTACGCGGACCGCGGTTCGTCCATCGCGCTGGGGATCGGCGCACTCGCCAACACCGCCGTCGCCGGGGCGGGGCTCCTGCCGCTCGGCGCGGGCCAGGGCATCGGCAGGCTCCAGTTCCTGCTCGCCTGCGCCGCCGTGCTGGTGGCCTCGGTGATCCTCATGATCGCCGCCCCCGAAGGCGACGGGACGTTCGTCGCGTTCGTGTTCGCCTCCGGCATCGGCGTACTGGTGACCTTCGTCGCGATCATGACCGGCATGGAGCCGGCCGAGACCGCGGCCGTGTGCGCACCCCTCTCGGTAGGACTCCTCGCCTTCCTGCCAGGGCTCTCCACCCGCTTCGCCCGTCTCCCGATCGGCTTCGAGCCGCCCCGCACCACCGTCGGTGACTACGGGACGTCCGACCCGGCACCGCAGGGCCCGGTCGACGCCGAGCGCATCACCGCCCAGGCGCGGCGCGGTCACGAACTGCTCGTCGGCCTCGTCGGCGGATGCGCGCTCATGGCTGTGGGAGCCGCGGCGGTGCTCGGCTTCTCGGACAGCGTCTGGGGTCAGCTACTGGCGCTCACCACCGGCGTCGCGATGCTGATGCGCGCCCACCTGTTCCGCTACACGGCCCAGGTCGGCTGCGCCCTGGGCGCCGGCCTCGCCGCACTCGTGCTCCTCGGCCTCGGACTGTCGCTCAACCCCCCGACCGCCCTCATCCGGGAGGCGCTCGGCGGGGACACCGCAGGTCTCGACATCCGTACGATCTGGCTGACCGCCGCGGTCGCCGGAGTCGCCGCGCTGATCACCGCCATCGGGCTGATCGTGCCGCGCAAGGGGGTCACCCCCTTCTGGGGGCGCTTCCTGGAGATCGCCGAGGCCTGCGTACTCCTGACACTGCTGCCGCTGTGCCTCGCCGTTTTCGACGTCTACCACTCGATCCGGGCACTCACCAGCTGACACCTGTCGGGGGTACTCCGAAGGACTGGTACTCTGACCAGTGGCCGTTTGTGTACGCGTCCCCGGATCATCCTGGGGACTGCGCTCATCGGACCTTCGCCTCCGAGTCATGGAAGCTCCCCTGAGATCAAGACCAGGGGCACTCGTGGGCGCATCGAACATCAAGAGGAGTACGCGTGCCGCTCGACGCCGCTACGAAGAAGCAGATCATGTCCGAGTTCGCCCAGAAGGAGGGTGACACCGGATCCCCCGAGGTCCAGGTCGCCATGCTCTCCCGCCGGATCTCGGACCTGACGGAGCACCTCAAGACGCACAAGCACGACCACCACTCCCGTCGTGGTCTGCTGATCCTGGTCGGCCAGCGTCGCCGCCTCCTTCAGTACCTGGCCAAGAAGGACATCCAGCGCTTCCGTGCGCTCGTCGACCGCCTCGGCATCCGCCGCGGTGCGGCCGGCGGCGCCAAGTAAGAACGCTGTGAGAGGGAGCGGCACCCCGAGTCCAGGGGGCCGCTCCCTTTGCTGTACGTGCGTGACCGGGGTCAGGCTCAGTAACCTGGACGCACAACAACAGAACGAGGAGAGGCGCCCCACGGCCGCCGCCGGTCCTCGGTAGTGGCCCCCGGGACAATGCCCGGGAGCTTCGATCGAAGACCGGCCCGCACACACGGTGCGCTTCTCCGCACCGTCCTCCGTCACACGGGCGGCAGGACGAAAGACGACGAGTATGGAGAAATCACTAGTGGAGAACGAGACCCACTACGCCGAAGCCGTGATCGACAACGGTACTTTCGGCACCCGCACCATCCGCTTCGAGACGGGCCGCCTGGCCAAGCAGGCCGCCGGCTCCGCCGTCGCGTACCTGGACGACGACACCATGGTGCTGTCGGCCACCACCGCTTCCAAGCGGCCCAAGGACCAGCTCGACTTCTTCCCCCTCACGGTGGACGTCGAGGAGCGGCAGTACGCGGCCGGCAAGATCCCCGGCTCCTTCTTCCGTCGTGAGGGCCGGCCCTCCGAGGACGCGATCCTCACCTGCCGCCTGATCGACCGCCCGCTGCGCCCCTCCTTCAAGAAGGGCCTGCGCAACGAGATCCAGATCGTCGAGACGATCATGGCGCTCAACCCCGACCACCTGTACGACGTGGTCGCGATCAACGCCGCCTCCGCTTCCACGATCCTGGCGGGCCTGCCCTTCTCCGGCCCCATCGGCGCCACCCGCGTCGCCCTGATCAAGGGCCAGTGGGTCGCCTTCCCGACGCACACCGAGCTCGAGGACGCCGTCTTCGACATGGTCGTCGCCGGTCGCGTCCTCGAGGACGGCGACGTCGCGATCATGATGGTCGAGGCCGAGGCCACCGAGAAGACCATCCAGCTCGTCAAGGACGGCGCCGAGGCCCCGACCGAAGAGGTCGTCGCCGCCGGTCTGGAAGCCGCGAAGCCCTTCATCAAGGCGCTCTGCAAGGCCCAGTCCGACCTCGCCGCCAAGGCCGCCAAGCCCACCGGTGAGTTCCCGGTCTTCCTCGACTACCAGGACGACGTCCTGGAGGCGCTCACCAAGGCCGTCAGCACCGAGCTCGCCAAGGCGCTCACCATCGCCGGCAAGCAGGAGCGCGAGGCGGAGCTGGACCGCATCAAGGAGATCGCCGGCGAGAAGCTGCTCCCGGCCTTCGAGGGCCGCGAGAAGGAGATCTCGGGTGCCTACCGCGCGCTGACCAAGAAGCTGGTCCGCGAGCGCGTCATCAAGGACAAGGTCCGCATCGACGGCCGTGGCGTCACGGACATCCGTACGCTCGCCGCCGAGGTCGAGGCCATCCCGCGCGTGCACGGTTCGGCGCTGTTCGAGCGTGGCGAGACCCAGATCCTGGGCGTCACCACCCTCAACATGCTCCGCATGGAGCAGCAGCTGGACACCCTCTCCCCGGTGACCCGCAAGCGCTACATGCACAACTACAACTTCCCGCCGTACTCCGTCGGTGAGACCGGGCGCGTGGGCTCGCCCAAGCGCCGCGAGATCGGCCACGGCGCGCTCGCCGAGCGCGCCATCGTGCCGGTGCTGCCGTCGCGCGAGGAGTTCCCCTACGCGATCCGCCAGGTCTCCGAGGCGCTGGGCTCCAACGGCTCGACGTCCATGGGCTCGGTCTGCGCCTCCACCATGTCCCTGCTGAACGCCGGTGTGCCCCTCAAGGCCGCCGTCGCCGGTATCGCCATGGGCCTGATCTCGCAGGAGATCGACGGCAAGACCCACTACGTCGCCCTCACCGACATCCTCGGTGCGGAGGACGCCTTCGGCGACATGGACTTCAAGGTCGCCGGCACGAAGCAGTTCGTGACCGCGCTCCAGCTCGACACCAAGCTCGACGGCATCCCCGCCTCGGTCCTGGCCGCCGCGCTGAAGCAGGCCCGTGACGCGCGTCTGCACATCCTGGACGTCATGAACGAGGCCATCGACGTCCCGGACGAGATGTCCCCGAACGCCCCGCGGATCATCACCGTCAAGATCCCGGTGGACAAGATCGGTGAGGTCATCGGCCCCAAGGGCAAGATGATCAACCAGATCCAGGAGGACACCGGCGCCGACATCACGATCGAGGACGACGGCACCATCTACATCGGTGCCCAGCAGGGTTCGCAGGCCGAGGCCGCCCGCGCCACGATCAACGCCATCGCCAACCCGACCATGCCGGAGGTCGGCGAGCGTTACCTGGGTACGGTCGTCAAGACCACCACCTTCGGTGCGTTCGTCTCCCTGATGCCCGGCAAGGACGGTCTGCTGCACATCTCGCAGATCCGCAAGCTCGCCGGTGGCAAGCGCGTGGAGAACGTCGAGGACGTGCTCGGCGTCGGCGCCAAGGTCCAGGTCGAGATCGCGGAGATCGACTCCCGCGGCAAGCTCTCCCTCATCCCCGTCATCGAGGGCGAAGAGGACGAGAAGAAGGACGACACCGACAAGTGACGTCCCGTAGTTCCGTGACGACGGCCCGCACCTCCTCGGAGGCGCGGGCCGTCGCCCGTACCCAAACGCTTCTCAAGGGCAGCAACGGCATCGGTACGGTCCGCCGCACCGTCCTCCCCGGCGGTCTCCGGGTCGTCACCGAGACGCTGCCCTCCGTACGCTCCGCCACCTTCGGGATCTGGGCCAACGTCGGATCACGCGACGAGACGCCCACCCTGAACGGCGCGACGCACTACCTCGAGCACCTCCTCTTCAAGGGCACGGCCAAGCGCAGCGCCCTCGACATCTCGTCCGCGATCGACGCGGTCGGCGGCGAGATGAACGCCTTCACGGCGAAGGAGTACACCTGCTACTACGCGCGGGTCCTGGACACCGATCTGCCGCTGGCCATCGATGTCGTCTGCGACATGCTGACCGGCTCCCTGATCGCCCCCGAGGACGTCGACGCCGAGCGCGGCGTCATCCTCGAGGAGATCGCGATGACGGAGGACGACCCGGGCGACTGCGTGCACGACCTGTTCGCGCACACGATGCTCGGTGACACCCCGCTGGGCCGCCCGGTCCTCGGCACCGTCGACACGATCAACGCGCTGAACCGCGGCCAGATCGCCCGCTTCTACAAGAAGCACTACGACCCCACGCACCTGGTCGTCGCCGCCGCGGGCAACGTCGACCACGCCACGGTCGTACGACAGGTCCGCAAGGCGTTCGAGCGCGCCGGCGCACTGAGCCGCACCGACGCCGTGCCCACGGCACCGCGCGAAGGGTCCCGCACCCTGCGCGCCACGGGCCGCGTCGAACTGCTGAACCGCAAGACCGAGCAGGCCCACGTCGTCCTCGGCATGCCCGGCCTGGCCAGGACGGACGAGCGCCGCTGGGCACTCGGCGTCCTGAACACCGCACTCGGCGGCGGCATGAGCTCCCGCCTCTTCCAGGAGGTACGGGAGAAGCGAGGGCTCGCCTACAGCGTGTACTCGTACACCTCGGGTTTCGCCGACTGCGGGCTCTTCGGCGTGTACGCGGGCTGCCGGCCCAGCCAGGTGCACGACGTCCTCAAGATCTGCCGCGACGAGCTCGACCGCGTGGCGAGCGAGGGCATCGGCGACGAGGAGATCGGCCGCGCCGTCGGCCAGCTCGCCGGTTCCACCGTCCTCGGCCTGGAGGACACGGGCGCGCTCATGAACCGCATCGGCAAGAGCGAGCTCTGCTGGGGCGAACAGTTGTCCGTCGATGACATGCTGGCCAAGATCGCGGCGGTCACCCCCGACGAGGTCCGGGCCGTTGCGGCCGATGTCCTCGGACAGCGGCCCTCGCTCTCGGTCATCGGCCCGCTGAAGGACAAGCAGGCGGACCGCCTCCAGGAAGCGGTCTCCTAACCACCAGTAAGGAAAGAGCACATGAGCAAGCTGCGCGTGGCCGTTCTCGGCGCCAAGGGACGCATCGGTTCCGAGGCGGTACGAGCGGTGGAGGCCGCCGACGACATGGAGCTGGTGGCCGCGCTCGGCCGCGGCGACACGCTGGAGACCCTCACGGAGACCGGCGCCCAGGCGGTCGTCGAGCTGACCACACCCGCGTCGGTGATGGACAACCTCGACTTCTGCGTACGGCACGGGATCCACGCGGTCGTCGGCACCACGGGCTGGACCGACGAACGGCTCGCGCAGCTGAACACCTGGCTCTCCGGTTCGCCGGAGACCGGTGTGCTCATCGCGCCGAACTTCTCCATCGGCGCTGTCCTCACGATGAAGTTCGCGGAACAGGCCGCCCGCTACTTCGAGTCCGTCGAGGTCATCGAGCTCCACCACCCCGCCAAGGTGGACGCCCCCTCCGGCACGGCCGCCCGCACCGCCCAGCTCATCGCCGCGGCCCGTGAGAAGGCCGGAGCGGCGCCGCAGCCCGACGCCACCGCCACGGCGCTGGACGGTGCGCGCGGCGCGGACGTCGACGGGATCCCGGTCCACTCGGTCCGGCTCCGCGGCCTCCTCGCCCACCAGGAGGTCCTGCTCGGCAGTGAGGGCGAGACCCTCACCATCCGCCACGACTCCCTGCACCACAGCAGCTTCATGCCGGGCATCCTGCTCGGCACCCGCCGCGTGGTGACCACTCCCGGCCTCACGTTCGGCCTGGAACACTTCCTCGACCTGAACTGACTGGGCCCACCCCCATGCGCGCAAAGCTCACCTACGTCGTCACCGCTGCCGTCCTGGTCTTCTACTTCGTCCTGGCCGGCAGCCGGGGCCTCCTGCTCATCCGGCACGGCACGCTGCTCACGGTCACCTTCGGCGTGGCGGTGCTGATCCTGCCGGTGATCGGGATCTGGTTCCTCTGGAAGAACACCCAGTTCGTCCGCAGGGCCAACGCCCTGGCCGCCGAACTGGACGCCGAAGGCGGCCTCCCCGTCGACGAGCTGGTGCGTACCCCTTCCGGGCGTATCGACCGCGACTCCGCCGACGCCGTGTTCGCACGGCGCCGTGAGGAGACCGAGGACAGCCCGGACGACTGGCGCTGCTGGTTCCGGCTGGCGGTCGCCTACCAGGACGCGAGGGACACCCCACGCGCCCGTAAGGCGATGCAGCGTGCCATCGCCCTGCACACGAACAAGCCGGTACGCGCCTGAGCGGCGCCGTACCGGCTTGTGCGGTGTCCTGCTCCGCGGGAGACCCCGCGCCCGTCTCAGTCGGTGCGGTACTCGTCGCCCCAGGCCTCGATCGAGTCAGTGGCGCGCTCGAACGCCTCCGCGCGGGCCAGGAAGTCCCCGTTGTGGTCCGTGACCAGCGGCGCCAACGGCCCGCCGCTCTTGCGCACCACCATCAGAGCCTGTCCCTGGACGGTGCGCGGGAGACCGAGCCACTTCACCGGCTGCTGCACCGTACGGACCGCGGCGGCGTCCTGCCACCGCACAGTGGTCGTACGGAAGAAGCCCACCCGGCGCACGCCGTGCCGGCTCACCCAGGCGCCCACCCGCAGCAGCCGCAGCGCGGCGGCGATCACTCCGGCGGCGAGCACGAAACACGCGGTGGCACCGGACAGTGATCCGGCGAACGTGATGATCATCGCGGCGAGCAGCACGAAGGATGCCAGAAGCAACAGGGTGGCTGCCGCCGCGACCCGCCACGGGCCGGGGCGGTAGGGCCGCCGCCAGCCGTCGTGGTCGTCGAACGGCAGCGCGATGTCCGCTGCGTCCGCATCGAATGCGCGGTCGGCCGTCAGGAAGGGCAGGGGCACGACTGATCCTCACTCACAAGCACGCTCGATTGCTGTGCCCGGTGAGGCTACCGAGCAGCCCCCCGGTCGACCACCCCAGGGGGCCCGTACGGGTCAGCGGCGCTGTGAAGCCTCGGACGTCTGGCTGTGGGACGGCGACCGGTCGGTGTCGAGAGCGGGCAGGCCGAGGAGCAGCGACCCGGCGAAGCCGGCGACCAGCGTCAGACCTACGAGGCAATGAGCGGCCAGCTGTGAGCGACTGGCGCGTCGGCGGGGCGGGGGAGTGACATTACTGCGGAACCGGTCGGCCTCGGCAACGAACGAGAACGGGACGGATTCACGCCGGCGGAACATGAGGAAGATCTCCTTGAACTCTGTGACGGGTGCTGCTAATGAGTCAGACGTACGAGAGGTCCGATCGGTGCCCCGAATCGCCGAACCCGTCCAAAATTTCCCGCTGACGGACGCCGTCCCCGAGGCCCGTAGAGTGGACGCCGCCCGAGCGACGCCATTGGAAGGACCCCCGCCGGTGACCGACACCCCCGAGCCCACGAAAGCCCACTTCCGCAGCGATGTCACCGTTGACCTGGTGAAGTCGGCGGCCAGTGACTCCGACGTGCTGTTCGCAGCCCGTGTGTCCACGGCCGGGGAGCAGTCCCTGGAGGAGGTCACCAAGGACCCCGAGCGCTCCAAGGGCCTCATCAACTACCTGATGCGGGACCGGCACGGCAGCCCGTTCGAGCACAACTCGATGACCTTCTTCATCAGCGCCCCGATCTTCGTCTTCCGCGAGTTCATGCGGCACCGCGTGGGCTGGTCGTACAACGAGGAATCGGGCCGCTACAGGGAGCTCGAGCCGGTCTTCTACGTCCCGGGGGAGTCCCGCAAGCTCATCCAGCAGGGCCGCCCCGGCAAGTACGAATTCGTCGAGGGGACCCCGGAGCAGCACGAGCTCACGAGCCGCGCCATGGAGGACTCGTACCGGCAGGCGTACGACGCCTACCAGGAGATGCTCGCCGCCGGGGTGGCCCGGGAGGTCGCCCGCGCGGTGCTCCCCGTCGGCCTGTTCTCCACGATGTACGCCACCTGTAACGCCCGCTCGCTCATGCACTTCCTCGGCCTGCGCACGCAGCACGAGCTGGCCAAGGTGCCGTCCTTCCCGCAGCGCGAGATCGAGATGGTCGGCGAGCAGATGGAACAGCACTGGCAGACCCTGATGCCGCTCACTCATGCAGCCTTCAACAAAAACGGACGGGTAGCCCCGTAGGAGGTGTCCGTATTGCGGCGTTTCATGAAGTTCATCTAGGCTGATCAAACGGACCCGGCACTGCTTGAACCCCCGAGCAGGCAGTGCCGGGCTCCTCTTCCTCGTCCCCCGAGGGAGCGCGGCGCGTCGAGCAACGAGTAGCGTGTTACCCATGGCTCCGATCTCCACTCCGCAGACCCCCTTCGGGAGGGTCCTCACCGCTATGGTCACGCCCTTCACGGCGGACGGCGCACTCGATCTCGACGGCGCCCAGCGGCTCGCCGCCCATCTGGTGGACGCAGGCAATGACGGCCTGATCATCAACGGCACCACGGGCGAGTCCCCGACCACCAGCGACGCGGAGAAAGACCAGCTCGTACGGGCTGTGCTGGAAGCCGTAGGCGACCGGGCCCACGTCATCGCGGGCGTCGGCACCAATGACACCCGGCACAGCATCGAGCTGGCCCGTACCGCCGAGCGCACCGGCGCCCACGGCCTCCTCGCCGTCACGCCGTACTACAACAAGCCGCCGCAGGAGGGCCTCCTCCGGCACTTCAACGCCATCGCGGACTCCACCGGACTGCCGGTGATGCTGTACGACATTCCCGGCCGCAGCGGTGTGCCGATCGACACAGAGACGCTCGTACGACTCGCCGAGCACCCCAGGATCGTCGCCAACAAGGACGCCAAGGGAGACCTGGGCCGCTCCAGCTGGGCCATCGCCCAGTCCGGCCTCGCCTGGTACTCCGGCGACGACATGCTCAACCTCCCGCTGCTCTCGGTCGGCGCAGTCGGCTTCGTCTCCGTCGTCGGCCATGTCGTCACCCCGGAGTTGCGCGCGCTCATCGAGGCGTACCTCGGCGGCGACGTGCAGAAGGCCACGGAGATCCACCAGAAGCTGCTCCCGGTCTTCACCGGGATGTTCCGCACCCAGGGCGTGATCACCACCAAGGCCGCGCTCACCCTGCAGGGCCTGCCCGCCGGTCCGCTGCGCCTCCCTCTGGTGGAACTCACCGCACAGGAGACGGCCCAGCTCAAGATCGATCTGGCCGCCGGTGGGGTACAGCTCTAACCACGGACTTCACAACTGAATACGCGAGGACACTCGCGGCGGAAACACCACCTGACAACAGCAAGTGCACGAATGACATGCGCGCCACGTGCCCTCAGCGGTACGTGGCGCGTGTGGTAAGGAGAGTCTTTTGAGTCATCCGCATCCTGAACTCGGTACCCCGCCGAAGCTCCCCAAGGGCGGCCTGCGGGTCACCCCGCTGGGTGGTCTGGGCGAAATCGGCCGCAACATGACGGTCTTCGAGTACGGCGGCCGTCTACTCATCGTCGACTGCGGTGTGCTCTTCCCCGAGGAGGAGCAGCCCGGCATCGACCTGATCCTGCCGGACTTCACCACGATCCGGGACCGCCTGGACGACGTCGAGGGCATCGTCCTCACGCACGGCCACGAGGACCACATCGGCGGCGTCCCGTATCTGCTCCGGCTGAAGCCGGACATCCCGCTGATCGGCTCCAAGCTGACCCTCGCGCTCATCGAGGCCAAGCTCCAGGAGCACCGGATCCGCCCCTACACCCTTGAGGTGATCGAGGGGCAGCGCGAGCGCATCGGCGTGTTCGACTGCGAGTTCATCGCGGTCAACCACTCCATCCCGGACGCGCTCGCCGTCGCCATCCGTACCCCCGCGGGCCTGGCTGTCGCGACCGGTGACTTCAAGATGGACCAGCTTCCGCTGGACGGCCGTCTCACCGACCTGCACGCGTTCGCCCGGCTGAGCGAGGAGGGCATCGACCTGCTGCTCTCCGACTCGACGAACGCCGAGGTCCCCGGCTTCGTCCCTCCGGAGAAGGACATCTCCAACGTCCTGCGCACCGTCTTCGCCAACGCCCAGAAGCGCATCATCGTGGCCAGCTTCGCCAGCCACGTCCACCGCATCCAGCAGATCCTGGACGCCGCCCACGAGTACGGCCGCCGGGTCGCCTTCGTCGGACGTTCCATGGTCCGCAACATGGGCATCGCCCGTGACCTGGGCTATCTGAAGGTCCCCGCCGGCCTGGTCGTCGACGTCAAGACCCTCGACGACCTGCCCGACGACGAGGTCGTGCTGGTCTGCACGGGCTCCCAGGGCGAGCCGATGGCCGCCCTCTCCCGTATGGCCAACCGTGACCACCAGATCCGGATCGTCCCGGGCGACACGGTGATCCTGGCGTCGTCCCTGATCCCCGGCAACGAGAACGCGGTCTACCGCGTGATCAACGGCCTGACCCGCTGGGGCGCCAACGTCGTCCACAAGGGCAATGCCAAGGTCCATGTCTCGGGCCATGCCTCGGCGGGCGAGCTGTTGTACTTCTACAACATCTGCAAGCCGAAGAATCTGATGCCGGTGCACGGTGAATGGCGCCATCTCAGGGCCAACGCCGAACTGGGTGCGCTGACCGGCGTGCCGAAGGACCACATCGTCATCGCCGAGGACGGCGTCGTCGTCGACCTCGTCGACGGCAAGGCGAAGATCGTCGGCAAGGTCCAGGCCGGCTACGTGTACGTCGACGGGCTCTCGGTCGGCGACGTCACCGAGACGTCCCTGAAGGACCGGCGCATCCTCGGCGACGAGGGGATCATCTCGGTCTTCATCGTGGTCGACAGCTCGTCCGGCAAGATCGTGGGCGGCCCGCACATCCAGGCGCGCGGCTCCGGCATCGACGACGGTGCGTTCACCGCGGTGGTGCCCAAGGTCGAGGACGCCCTGAACAAGTCGGCGCAGGACGGCGTGATGGAGCCGCACCAGCTCCAGCAGCTGGTCCGGCGCACCGTCGGCAAGTGGGTTTCGGACACCTACCGCCGGCGTCCGATGATCCTTCCGGTCGTCGTCGAGGTCTGACCCCGACGGCCACCGTCAGGCCATCAACCTGGAGCGGGGCGCCTCGATTTGCATCGAGGCGCCCCGCTCCAGTAGGTTTGCGATTCCGCCTGAACGGGAAGCACCCCGCGCACCTGTGTGCCGGGAGCGCCCCGCGAAGAGCCGGGAAATTCGACTCAGAACTTCTGATAAAGTCGGATCAGCCGAAAGGCAAAGACCACTCCATGGGTCGCTGGAATCAAATTCGGACCGGAAACGGAACGAAAAAGAGTCTGGTAAAGTTGGAACCGCCGG
>NZ_JBIAIN010000028.1:0-98547 GCF_042871445.1 Streptomyces sp. NPDC005794 | reverse complement strand
TCCCCCCCCACCGCCTGCCCCCACCCCCCCCCCACCCGATCCGGAACCCTCGTCACCACCGCCCCCCCCCCCCCCCCCCCCCCACCCCCCCCCCCCCCGCCCCCCCCCCCCCCCCCCGGGGGGGGGGGCCCCCCCCCCGCGGGGGGGCCCCCCCCCTCTCGCGGGTGTGCGGTGACGGCCGTCAGCCGGCCAGGCAGGACGGACCGAGCAGCACCTTCAGGTCGCCGAAGAGGGCGGGGTCCGGCTTGACGCGGTGCCGGTCGAGCCGGAGCACGGTGGTCTTGCGGGGGCCCTGGAGCCTGATGCGGACCTCGGTGTCGCCCCGGTGGTTGCTGAGGACCTCGCCGAGCCGGCTGACCATGGGCGGGGTGACCCTCACCGTGGGGATCGTCAGGACGACGGGTGCGTTGGACCCGGCGTTGGAGATGTCGGGGACCTGCATCTCCATGGCGACCAGGCGCGGCACGTCCTCGCGCTTGTCGAGGCGTCCCTTGACGAAGACGACGGTGTCCTCGACGAGCTGGGTGGAGACCAGCTGATAGGTCGCGGGGAAGAACATGCACTCGATGGAGCCCGCGAGGTCCTCCACGGTCGCGATGGCCCAGGCGTTGCCCTGCTTGGTCATCTTGCGCTGGAGGCCGGAGATGATCCCTCCCACGGTGACGATCGCGCCGTCGGAGTGCTCACCGCCGGTGAGCTGCGAGATCGCCGCGTCCGACTTGTCGGACAGGACGTGCTCCAGACCGAAGAGCGGGTGGTCGGAGACGTACAGGCCGAGCATCTCGCGCTCCTGCGCGAGCAGGTAGGACTTCTCCCACTCGATGTCGGAGAACTCCACGTCCAGCCCGAAGCCCGGCTCGGAGGCGCCGTCGTCCGCGTCGCCCATGCCGCCGAAGAGGTCGAACTGCCCCTCGGCCTCCTTGCGCTTGACCTGCACCACGTTGTCGATCATCGGCTCGTGGTGGGCGACGAGTCCCTTGCGGGTGTGTCCCATCTCGTCGAAGGCCCCGGCCTTGATGAGCGATTCGACGGTGCGCTTGTTGCAGACGACCGCTTCGACCTTGTCGAGGAAGTCGGGGAACGTGGAGTACTTCCCCTTCGCCTTGCGGCACCTGATGATCGAGTCGACCACGTTCTGCCCGACGTTGCGTACGGCCGTCAACCCGAAGAGGATCACGTCGTCACCCTGGGCGGCGAAGTTCGACTCGGACTCGTTGACGTTCGGCGGGAGCACCTTGATGCCCATGCGCCGGCACTCGTTGAGGTAGACCGCGGACTTGTCCTTGTCGTCCTTGACGGAGGTCAGCAGGGCCGCCATGTACTCGGCGGGGTAGTTCGCCTTGAGGTAGGCGGTCCAGTAGGTGACCAGGCCGTACGCCGAGGAGTGCGCCTTGTTGAACGCGTAGCCGGCGAAGGGCACCAGGACGTCCCACAGGGCCTTGATCGCCGCGTCGGAGAAGCCGTTCTTCTTGGCGCCGGCCTCGAAGAGGACGAAGTTCTTCGCCAGCTCGTCGGCCTTCTTCTTACCCATCACGCGGCGCAGGATGTCGGCCTCGCCGAGCGAGTAGCCGGCGACGATCTGGGCGGCCTTCTGCACCTGCTCCTGATAGACGATCAGGCCGTAGGTGAGCCCGAGGACCTCCTTGAGGGGCTCCTCCAGCTCCGGGTGGATCGGGGTGATCTCCTGCCGGGCGTTCTTGCGCTCGGCGTAGTTCGTGTGCGAGTTCATGCCCATCGGGCCCGGCCGGTAGAGGGCCGAGACGGCGGAGATGTCCTCGAAGTTGTCGGGCTGCATCTGGCGCAGCAGCGAGCGCATGGGACCGCCGTCGAACTGGAACACCCCGAGCGTGTCACCGCGGCAGAGCAGCTCGTACGTCTTGGGGTCGTCCAGCGGCAGGGAGAGCATCTCCAGGTCGACGCCCTTGTTGGCCTTCACCATCTTGATGGCGTCGTCCATGATCGTCAGGTTGCGCAGGCCCAGGAAGTCCATCTTGAGCAGGCCGAGCGACTCGCACTGGGGGTAGTCCCACTGCGTGATGGTCACACCGTCGGTGTGCCGCACCCAGATCGGCGCGTGGTCGACGATCGGCTCGCTGGACATGATCACGCCGGCCGCGTGCACACCCATCTGCCGGACCAGGCCCTCCACGCCCTTCGCGGTGTCGATGACCTTCTGGACGTCCGGCTCGTTCTCGTACATCCCCCGGATCTCGCCCGCCTCGCTGTAGCGGGGGTGCTTCGGGTCGGTGATGCCGTTGAGGTCGATGCCCTTGCCGAGGACGTCGGCGGGCATGGCCTTGGTCAGGCGGTCGCCCATGGCGTACGGGTAGCCCAGGACGCGCGCGGAGTCCTTGATCGCGTTCTTGGCCTTGATCTTGCCGTAGGTGCCGATCATGGCGACCTTGTCGGCGCCGTACTTCTCGGTGACGTACCGGATCACCTCGACGCGCCGGCGCTCGTCGAAGTCGATGTCGACGTCGGGCATGGACACGCGCTCGGGGTTGAGGAAGCGCTCGAAGATCAGCCCGTGGGTAATCGGGTCGAGGTCGGTGATGCCCATGGCGTACGCGACGATCGAGCCGGCGGCGGAACCACGGCCGGGGCCCACCGCGATGCCGTTGTTCTTGGCCCACATGATGAAGTCGGCGACGACGAGGAAGTACCCCGGGAACCCCATCTGGATGATGATGTCCATCTCGTACTCGGCCTGCTTCTGCCGGTCCTCGGGGACACCTCCGGGATAGCGGCGGCCCATGCCGACCCGGACCTCCTCCTGGAACCAGGTGATCTCGGTGAAGCCCTCCGGGATGTCGAACTTCGGCATCAGGTCGCGCTTCTCGAACATGCCGGTGGTGTCGATCTGCTGCGCGACCAGGAGGGTGTTGGCGCAGCCCTGCTGCCAGGCGTCGGAGGAGTCGACGCCGTACATCTCGTCCGTCGTCTTGAGGTAGTAGCCCGTGCCGTCGAAGCGGAAGCGGTCGGGGTCGGAGAGGTTCTTGCCGGTCTGGATGCAGAGCAGGGCGTCGTGCGCGGTCGCCTCGTTGGCGTACGTGTAGTGCGAGTCGTTCGTCACGAGCGGCGGGATGTCCAGCTTCCGGCCGATCTCCAGGAGCCCGTCGCGGACCCGGCGCTCGATCTCGATGCCGTGGTCCATCAGCTCCAGGAAGTACTTGCCCTCACCGAAGATGTCCTTGTAGTCGGAGGCCGCCTGGACCGCCTCGTCGAACTGCCCGAGCCGCAGCCGGGTCTGCACCTCGCCGGAGGGGCACCCGGTGGAGGCGATGAGGCCCTCGGACCACTGGGAGATGGTCTCCTTGTCCATGCGCGGCCACTTCTGCAGCCAGCCCTCGGCGTACGCGTCCGAGGAGAGCTTGAAGAGGTTGTGCAGTCCGGTGCTGTTGGCCGCCCAGATGGTCTTGTGCGTGTAACCACCGGAGCCCGAGACGTCGTCCCGCTTCTGGTGCGGCTGGCCCCACTGGATCTTGCGCTTGTGCTTGCGCGACTCGGGGGCGACGTACGCCTCGATCCCGATGATCGGCGTCACCCCGGCCTTCTGGGCCGAGTGGAAGAAGTCGTACGCCCCGTGGAGGTTGCCGTGGTCGGTCATCGCGATGTGCGACATGCCCATGCTGTTGCACGCCTCGAACATGTCCTTGAGCCGCGCGGCACCGTCCAGCAGCGAGTACTGGGTGTGGACGTGCAGGTGCGTGAATGGCGGCTTGCTCACGGCGCTGTGCCTCCGGAAGAACTCGGGATGACGGCTTGGGGGGACAGCGTGGAAGTCTACGTCTCCGGGATGACAGGCGACGGGCACTCCGGGGTACGGTCGCGCGTTGGAAGACCGGGGACGCCCGTCCCTTTTGTCATGAACGCCATGTACCAGGAGGCACTCAGCGATGTCGGACACGCAGACCGGCGCAGAGCGGCGCGGGGAGCAGATTCTCGCCGTATTCGACACCGCGTTCGGGCAGCTCCTCGCCGCCGACCCCGCAGCCTTCCGGGTCAAGTTCCGCAAGATGGCGGGCTCGGCCTTCGCGTTCTACCGGGGCTCCGCCGGCTTGTTCTACGCCGACCTGGACCGCGAGCAGCACAACGGCGCCTATCTGGACGAGCGCACGAGCCGGGTGTGGATCCACGGCGACCTGCACGCCGAGAACTTCGGCACCTACCTGGACGCCAACGGCCGTCTCGTGTTCAACGTCAATGACTTCGACGAGGCCTATGTGGGCCCCTTCACCTGGGACCTCAAGCGCTTCGCCGCCTCCGTCGCCCTGATCGGTTACGCGAAGGCGCTGGGCGACGACCAGATCACCGAGCTCGTCCGGGTCTACGCCGCCGCGTACCGGGAGCGGATCCACGCCCTGGCGACGGGCGCCAAGAACGACGAGGTGCCGCCCTTCACCCTGGACACCGCCGAGGGCCCGCTGCTCGGCGCGCTGCGCGACGCCCGCGCGCTGACCCGGTTCGGCCTGCTGGACTCGATGACGGAGATCCGGGACTTCGAGCGCCGGTTCACCGCCGACGGCGGAGCGATCGACCTGGACGCGGCGACGCGCTACAAGGTGCTCGCGGCGTTCGACGGCTATCTGGAGACACTGCCGGAGTCGAGCCTCACACGGCCCGATTCCTACCGGGTGAAGGACGTTGTCGGCCGCCGGGGCATCGGCATCGGGTCGGCCGGCCTGCCCTCGTACAACATCCTTCTGGAGGGCAACAGCGACGCCCTGGAGAACGATGTGGTGATCTACCTCAAGCAGGCGCAGACCCCGGCCGTGTCCCGGCACATCACCGACGCCGCCGTGCGGGACTACTTCCAGCACGAGGGGCACCGCACGGTGATCTCCCAGCGCGCGCTCCAGGCGCACGCCGACCCGTGGCTGGGCTGGACCGAGCTGGACGGCTCCGGTCAGCTGGTCGCCGAGGTCTCTCCGTACGCGGTCGATCTGGACTGGTCCGACATCGACGAGCCGGAGGAGATCGCGGCGGTGGTCGCCGATCTCGGCCGGGCCACGGCGACGATGCACTCGGCGGCGGACGACGAGAGCGGGCACTCGCTGGTGCCGTTCTCCACGGAGCGCGCGATCGACGCGGCCATCGCCGCCGACGAGGAGGGCTTCGCCGGGCTGCTGGTGGACTTCGCGCACAGCTACGGCGCGCGGGCCAGGGCCGACCACCAGATCTTCGTCGACCTCTTCCGCAACGGCCGCATCCCGGGCCTGTAGACCCGGGTACACCCTTAGCGGGTACTTACAGGAACACATGGCACACTCGGCGGCGATGGACGTATCAGGGACACGGATCAGAGCGGTACGCGCGGCGCTGTTCACCGCGCTCGTCGTCACGCTCTCGTCCGCGTCCCATGTGCTGCTCTCCCGGGTCCCGCTGCCGGTCACCGCTGTCGCGCTGCTGGCCGGGGCCGTCTTCGCCGTGGCGTTCGCGCTGGCGGGCCGGGAGCGCGGTTTCGGGGCGATCGCCGGGCTGCTGGTTCCCCTGGAGCTGGCCGCCGACACGGTGTTCACCACCGGCCAGCACCTCTGTTACGGGGCGGCGGGCGGGCCGATCGCGGGCCCACTGCGCTCCGTGGGCGTCCATGTGCTCTGCGGCGGCGAGGCCGTCCGCGGTGCGGACGGGCTCGCCGGTGTGGCCTCGGTCGGCACACCGCTGGCCGGGGTGACCGGCGAGGGCGACCACGCCGCCGCTCTGCTGGTCTCGCCGGGACCCGCGGTCCCGTGGCTGCTGCTGGCCGCGCACGTGACGGTCGGGCTGCTGGCCGCCGCCTGGCTGCGGCGGGGCGAGTCGGCACTCGCGGGGCTGCTGCGCGCGGCGGCCGCCGTCGCCTTCCGTCCGCTGCTCACCGCGGTCGCCGTGGTGGGTACGGCGGGGCGTCGCGTACCGGCCGGTTCCCGGCGCACCGGGCGCCCGCACCCGCTCGCCCCTGCCCGCTTCCTGGTTCACTCCGTGGGACGGAGGGGCCCGCCGCGCTCGGCCTTCACCCCTGCCTGAGTACGCGGTAAGCCCTTTCGAGCCACCCCCACTTCTACGGAGCACCCTCATGAGCAAGCGCAACAGCCAGGCCAACAAGTCCGCCGCCCGCGAGCGGCTGCGCGAGGAGCGCGAGCGCCAGGCCAAGAAGGACAAGGCACGCAAGCAGATCGTCGTCGGCGTCTCGGTCGTCGCGGTTCTCGCGGTCGCCGGCGCCGTCGGCTACGGCGTGATGCAGCTGAACAAGCCCTCCGCCTGGGAGGCCGCGGCGGACGCGAAGAACGTCACCGCCCCCAAGAACACCTCGGGCGACGACGGCACGACCGTCGTGATCGGCGAGTCGAGCGCGAAGAAGACCCTGGAGCTGTACGAGGACTCGCGCTGCCCGGTCTGCGCCACGTTTGAGCAGACGATCGGCGAGACCGTGGCCAAGGACGTCGACGCCGGCAAGTACAAGATCAAGTACGTCGGCGCGACGTTCATCGACAACGCGGACAGCGGCGAGGGCTCGAAGAACGCGCTGAGCGCGCTGGGCGCGGCGCTGAACGTGAGCCCCGACGCGTTCCTTGAGTACAAGACCGCGCTGTACTCCGCGAAGTACCACCCCGAGGAGACGAGCGACAAGTTCGCCAAGGACAGCTACCTGATCGAGGTGGCGGACTCGGTGGACGCGCTGAAGGGCAACAAGGCGTTCCAGAAGGACCTCGAGGATGGCACGTACGACGCCTGGGCGATCAAGATGTCCAAGGCGTTCGACAAGAGCGGGGTCCAGGGCACCCCGACCCTCAAGATGGACGGCAAGAAGCTCACCGCCGAGGGCAGCGAGAACGCGCCCATGACGGTGGCCGACTTCAACACGGCGGTCACCAAGGCGCTGAAGGGCTGACCGGAGAACCGGCGGCACGGCGGGGACCACCGATGTGACTCCGGGTGTCATCCGGCCAACAGGCGGGCGAACTTCCTTTGTTCGCCCGCCTGTTGGCTCTACCCGTCAGTAGGGTGATCGTCCGTGACCAGACGACACCTCTCCGCCGCACCCAGCCGCCGCACGGTCGTCAAGGCCGTTGCCGCCACCGCGGTCGCCGCCCCCGCGCTCACCGCCACCGGCGCCCGCGCCGCCGGCGGTCCCGCCTTCCTGCACGGCGTGGCCTCGGGCGACCCCCTGCCCGACGGCGTGCTCCTGTGGACCCGCGTCACCCCTTCCCCGGACGCCGTGCCCGGCTCGGGCCTCGGCGCGCATACGCCGGTGGTCTGGGAGATGGCCGAGGACATGGCCTTCTCCCGGGTCGCCGCCCGGGGCACGGCCGTCGCGCGGGCCGACGCCGACCACACCGTCAAGGCCGATGTCCGGGGGCTGCGCCCGGCGACGACGTACTGGTTCCGCTTCACGGCGGCACCCGCCGTGCCGGAGGGCGGGCACGGCGTCCTCTCCCCCGTCGGCCGCACCCGCACGGCGCCCGCCGCCGGCGCGGCCGTCCCCGGCATCCGCTTCGGCGTGGTGTCCTGCGCCAACTGGGAGGCCGGCTGGTTCTCCCCGTACCGCCATCTCGCGGCCCGTGCCGATCTGGACGCCGTCCTGCACCTGGGCGACTACATCTACGAGTACGCGTCGGGCGATTACCCGACCCAGGACACCGTCGTACGCCCCCACGCCCCGCTCCACGAGATACGCACCCTCGCCGACTACCGCCTCCGGCACGCCACGTACAAGACGGACGCCGACCTCCAGGCGCTGCACGCGGCCCATCCGGTGATCGCGATCTGGGACGACCACGAGTTCGCCAACGACGCCTGGTCGGGGGGAGCCGAGAACCACACCCCCGGCACGGAGGGCGCCTGGGCCGACCGGGTGGCCGCCGCGAAGCGGGCGTACTTCGAGTGGATGCCGGTCCGGGCCTCCACCGAGGGCACCGTCCACCGGCGTCTGAGCTTCGGCGGCCTGGCCGAGCTCCACCTGCTCGACCTGCGCAGCTTCCGGTCCGAGCAGGCGTCGACCGGCGACGGCGCGGTCGACGACCCGGAGCGTTCGATCACCGGGCGGGCGCAGCTGGACTGGCTGAAGTCCGGGCTGACCGCGTCGGACGCCCGCTGGAAGCTGGTCGGCACCTCGGTGATGATCTCGCCGGTCGCCTTCGGGGCGCTGCCGGCCCATCTGCTGGCCCCGCTCGCGGAGCTGCTGGGGCTGCCGGCGGAGGGGCTGGCGGTCAACGTCGACCAGTGGGACGGCTACACGGACGACCGCGCGGAGCTGATCTCCCATCTGCGGGACCACGCCGTCACCGACACGGTCTTCCTGACCGGGGACATCCACATGGCGTGGGCCAACGACGTGCCCGTGAAGGCGGCGACGTATCCGCTGTCCGCGTCGGCGGCCACGGAGTTCGTGGTGACGTCGGTCACCTCGGACAACCTGGACGACATCCTGCGGGTCGCTCCCCAGACCGTCTCCGTGGCGGCGGCGACAGCGGTCAGGGCCGCCAACCGTCATGTGAAGTGGGTCGACATGGACGCGCACGGCTACGGCGTTCTCGACGTGACGGCGGAGCGCTCGCAGATGGACTACTACGTGGTCTCCGACAAGACGAGCAAGGAGGCGACGGCTTCCTGGGTCCGCTCGTACCGCACGCGCAGCGGCACCCAGAAGACCGAGCGGGCCGACGCCCCGGTGCGCTGACCCGGAGGGGCCGCGCACCCGGGTGCGCGGCCCCTCCGCCGGACTCTCCGCGGCTACAGCGTGGCGAGGAAGCCCAGGGAGACCTTCCAGGTCAGCTCGGCCGCGTCCGCGTCATGGTCGGGCAGGTCGGGGTCGGTGTACAGGTGCCCGGCGCCGGGATAGCGGTAGACCTCGACGTCCGCGCCGGTCCGCTGCATCTGGAGGTACCAGCTGTTCAGCCAGTCGTGCGACTCGAACGGGTCGGGGTCGGCCACGTGCAGCTGGACGGGCAGTTCGTCCACCGAGGCGCTCTCGGCGATGTCCGAGGTGCCGTGGAGCAGCAGCAGCCCGCGGGCCTTCGCGTCGCCGAGCGCCAGGGTCTGCGCGACCGACGCCCCGAAGGAGAAGCCCGCGTAGACGAGGCCCTGGTCGGAGTAGGGCGCGGCAGCCAGGACGGCGCGCTTCAGCAGCTCGTCCTTGCCCACCTCCTCCTTGAAGGCCATTCCGTCCTCGACGGTGTCGAAGGTGTGCCCCTCGAAGAGATCGGGCACGCGCACCTCGTGCCCGGCCGCACGCAGCCGGTCGGCAGCCGCATGCACAGCGGGCCGCAGACCAAAGGTCGAGTGGAAAAGCATGATGTTCATGAGGCCCATGGTGCCAGCTGTGCCCCGACGCCTGGAGGACGAGGGAATGGAGAACATACTGCGACCGCTGCTGGTCGTGGGCGGATCGCTGGTGATCACGCTGGCCGTGGGCTGGCTGGTCGACCTGCTGCTCCGGCGCGCCGACAGCCGGCACCACGAGACCCCCGTCTGGGGCCTGCTCCGGCTCTGCCGCCCTCCCCTGCAGGTGGTGCTCTGCACGGCACTGCTGCGGGCCAGCTTCGACCAGCTCCGGCTGGACGCGGTGCGGGACCACCGGGACGCGATCGGCCAGATCCTGACCCTCGTCCTGATCGGGGCATCGGCGTGGCTGGTGATCCGTATCGCTGCCACCGTCGTGCAGTCCTCGTACGCCCGCTACGCGACGTCCACCCGCGATCCCGCCCGGGTCCGACGGGTCCGGACCCAGGTCACGCTGATCCAGCGTGTGGTCACCGCCGTGGTGGCGACGGTCGCCGTCGCGGCGATGCTGCTCACGTTCCCGGCGATGCGCACCGTCGGCACCTCGATGCTGGCCTCCGCCGGTGTACTCGGCATCGTCGCCGGTGTCGCCGCCCAGTCGACCCTCGGCAATCTCTTCGCCGGCTTCCAGATCGCCTTCGGAGACATGGTCCGGATCGGCGACACCGTGGTGGTGGACGGCGAGTGGGGCACCGTGGAGGAGATCACCCTCACCTTCCTCGCGGTGCGGACCTGGGACGAGCGACGGATCACGATGCCTGTGTCCTACTTCACCAGCAAGCCGTTCGAGAACTGGTCGCGCGGCGGGGTCCAGATGACCGGCACCGTCTTCTTCCAGCTCGACCACTCGGCCCCGGTCGCGGCGATGCGTGCCAGGCTGCGGGACATCCTCGGCGAGTGCGCCGCCTGGGACGGCCGGGACTGGTCCCTGGCCGTCACGAACACCGCCCCCACGACGATCGAGGTGCGTGCGGTGGTCACCGCGAAGGACGCGGCCGACATCTGGACGGTGCGCTGCGCCGTGCGGGAGCAGATGATCGGCTGGCTCAGGGACCACCACCCGTACGCGCTGCCCCGCGTCGTGACGTCGCCCGCGGCGCTGCCGCCGGGCGGCCGCCGGCGGGAACCGACGGGCTCGGACACCGGCCGGGACACGTCCGACGGCCGGACGCCGACGCTGGACAAGACCCCCCGCACAGGGCGCGGCTGAACCCCCGTCGCAGGCGGCAGGGCCCTTCAGCGGAGGCTGCGTACGTCCAGGTAGCGCAGCACCCGGTCCACCACCTCGGGGTCCGCGCCCGGCTCGCTGCGGGCGTCGAGCACGGCGTGGCGGGCGGCCGACATCATCTCGCGCTGGATCCGGCCGATCTCCTTGAACCGCTCGGCGCGCTGCGCGTAGGCCTCGCGCCGTTCCTCGTCGACCATGTCGGGACTGATCCGCGCCCCGATGTCGTACGCCGCGCGATGCAGACGCTCCAGGACCTCCTCAGGGAGTTCCTCGGTGTTCTGGACCTCCTTGAGCCGGGTCTTGGCCGCCGTGGCGGCACGGATCGCGAGGTCCCGCTCCAGGGCCTGTTCGGCGTCGGTGTCCGCCCGGACACCGAGCTTGCGCACCAGCCACGGCAGGGTCAGGCCCTGGAGGACCAGGGTGGCCATGATGACGGCGAAGGCGATGAAGACGATCTCGTCCCGGCCGGGGAACGGCTTGCCGTCGTCCGTCTCCAGCGGGATGGCGAGCGCCAGCGCGACGGAGGCCACTCCGCGCATTCCGGCCCACCACATGATGACGGTCTCGCGCCAGCTGGTGGGGATCTCCTCGCTGTAGTCGCGGCGGGTGTGCAGGCGCTTCGCGAGCCAGGTGGCGGGCAGCAGCCACAGGAGCCGTACGCCGACGACGACCGCGACGACGGCGAGCCCCCAGCCCAGCAGCCGCAGTTCACGTCCGTCGGCGGTACCGAAGACGTTGTGGAGTTCGAGGCCGATCAGGCCGAAGGCGACGCCGGTCACGAGGGTGTCGACGATCTCCCAGAAGGACCGGCCGGTGAGCCGGCCGAGGACGTCGTCGGCGTCCGCGGTGTGCTCGGCGAGGAAGAGCGCCGTGGTGAGGACGGCGAGGACGCCCGAACCCATCAGCTCCTCGGCGAGTACGTAACTGACGAACGGCACGAGCAGGGTCAGGCCGACCTGAAGGGTCGTGTCGCCCAGGTATCCCAGCAGTTTGATGGTGAGCCAGCCGAGCACCAGGCCGACCGCCACGGCGACCACCGCCGAGAGGACGAGCAGCCCGAACGCGGCGGGCAGGGAGAAGGTGCCGCTGACGGCCGCGGCGATCGCCACGTGGTAGAGGACGATGGCCGTGACGTCGTTGAACAGCCCCTCGCCCTCCAGGATCGACACGAGCCGGCGTGGCAGCCCGACCGAGCCGGCGACGGCCGTCGCGGCGACCGGGTCGGGCGGGGCGACGAGCGCGCCGAGGGCCACGGCCGCGGCGATGGGCAGGCCGGGCACTATCGCGTGGGCGACTGTGGCCACGGCGGCCGTCGTGACGAAGACGAGGGCGACGGCCAGCAGGAAGATGGGCCGTCTGTTGGCCGCGAACTGCCGCCAGGAGGTGCGCTGCACCGAGGCGTAGAGCAACGGCGGCAGCACGGCGGGGAGGATGAACTCCGGCGGGATGTCCACATCGGGGACGAAGCTGGCGAAGGCCATGACGATCCCGGCGAGGGTCATCAGGATCGGCGCCGGTAGACCCAGGCGCTCCCCGAGCGGGACCGTGACCACCGCTCCGAGCAGGAGCAGGAGCAGGAGTGCCATCTGGTCCACGTGGTGCCTTCCGCAGCGCGCCGGGCCTCCTGGGCCCGTTGATCAGCCGGTCAGGGCTCCCAGCGTGCCACGCGGGACCGACGGACCGGCAGTACCCCCCGCTCGGTCAGAGCGCGCGGCGCATGGCCCGGTGCGGCATCCCGGCGTCCGGGAACTCCGGGCCGTACGCCGTGTAGCCGAGCCGCTCGTAGAAGCCGAGGGCGTGTGTCTGGGCGTGGAGGTCCACGGCGGCCAGGCCCAGGGTGCGCGCCTCCTCCTCCACGGCGCGGACCAGGGCGGCCCCGACTCCGAGGCCACGGGCCGCGCGGGTCACGGCGAGCCGGCCGAGCGACCCGACGGTGTGGTCACCGCCGGTCCTGTCCGCCGCGGCCTCACCGTGCAGCAGCCGTCCCGTGCCGAGCGCGCAGCCGTCCTCGTCCACGGCGAGGACATGCACCGCCGTGGCGTCATGGGCGTCGTACTCGATCTCCTCGGGCACCTGCTGCTCACCGACGAAGACGTCCTTGCGGACCTGGAAGCACGCCGCGAGGTCGCTCTCGGCGAGAGCCCTGCGGGTGCTGTAAGGGGTGGACCCGGGGGTCATTCGCTCTCCGCGGCGATCGTGTCGAGGGCGTGGCGCAGGTCGTCCGGGTAGCCGCTCTCGAATTCGACCCAGCTGCCGTCGGCCGGGTGCTCGAAGCCGAGCCGGACCGCGTGCAGCCACTGCCGGGCCAGGCCGAGGCGCTTGGCCATCGTGGGGTCAGCGCCATAGGTCAGGTCACCGACGCAGGGGTGGCGGTGCGCGGCCATGTGCACGCGGATCTGGTGCGTGCGCCCGGTCTCCAGCTTGATGTCGAGCAGGCTGGCCGCGCGGTAGGCCTCGATGAGGTCGTAGTGCGTCACGGAGGGCTTGCCCTCGGCGGTGACGGCCCACTTGTAGTCGTGCTGCGGGTGGCGGCCGATGGGGGCGTCGATGGTGCCGCTCATCGGGTCCGGGTGGCCCTGCACCAGCGCGTGGTACTTCTTCTCGACGACCCGGTCGCGGAACTGCGCCTTGAGCAGGGTGTAGGCCCGCTCGGACTTGGCCACGACCATCAGGCCGGAGGTGCCGACGTCCAGCCGGTGCACGATGCCCTGGCGCTCGGCGGCGCCCGACGTCGAGATGCGGTAGCCGGCCGCGGCGAGGCCGCCGATGACGGTGGTACCGGTCCAGCCGGGGCTGGGGTGGGCGGCGACGCCGACCGGCTTCATGATGACGACGATGTCGTCGTCGTCGTGGACGATCTCCATGCCGTCGACGGGCTCGGCGACGATCTGGACGGGAGCGGGTGCCTGGGGCATCTCCACTTCCAGCCAGGCACCGCCGTGCACCCGCTCGGACTTCCCGGCCACCGCGCCGTCCACCTGGACCTTCCCGGCAGCGGCCAGCTCGGCGGCCTTGGTGCGGGAGAAACCGAACATCCGGGAGATGGCGGCGTCGACACGCTCGCCTTCCAGGCCGTCGGGTACGGGCAGGGTGCGGACCTCGGGATACGTACTCACCAGTCGAGTATGCCTTGCGCCCGCTAGTCCTTGTGCACGGTGCCGTCGGGGTCCAGGCCCTTGAAGGAGAGGATCACGATCAGGATGCCGCCGCAGACGATCGCGGAGTCGGCGAGGTTGAAGACGGCGAAGTGCGCGGGGGCGATGAAGTCGACCACCGCGCCCTTGAACACGCCGGGCGCGCGGAAGATGCGGTCGGTGAGGTTGCCGAGCGCTCCGCCGAGCAGCAGGCCCAGGGCGATGGCCCAGGGCAGGCTGTAGAGCTTGCGGGCGAGCCGGATGATCACGACGATCACGACGGACGCGATGGCCGTGAAGATCACGGTGAAGGCCTCGCCGATCCCGAAGGCGGCGCCCGCGTTACGGATCGCGTCGAACTTCAGCCACTCGCCGAAGATCTCGATCGGCTCCTCGTGCTCCAGCTTCGCGACCACGATCATCTTGCTGACCAGGTCCAGGAGATAGGCCAGGACGGCCACACCGAGGAGAACCAGGATCCGCTTCTTGCCCCGGCCGCTGCCCGGCTCGTCGGCCCCCGCCGGGGTCGAGCCCTCGGACGCCCCCTGGGGCTCAGCCCTGTCGGCCCCCTCGGCATCAGGGATATCCGGCGTACCGATGATGCGCTCCGCCTCTGCCACGTGAGTCCCTCAACCTAGGTGCCTGACTGAGGACGAGGGTACGACACACCCGGGGTTTCGGGGGCGTCAGGCCCAGTACCGCCCCGGGCGCCCCCGGTCGCCTGATCCTTTCGTCCGGATCAGGCCCGATCCGGCCTGATCCGGAGGAAGGATTCCTAACCGCGCCGCTCCTGCTTCTGCTTGTCCTCCACACAGAGCGTGGCCCGGGGGAACGCCTGCATCCGCGCCTTGCCGATCGGCTTGCCGCAGACCTCGCAGAGCCCGTAGGTCCCCGCGTCGAGCCTGGCGAGGGCGCGCTCGGTCTGGTCCAGGGTCTCCTGGGCGTGCGCCGCCAGGGACAGCTCGTGCTCCCTGGTGATGTTCTTCGTGCCGGTGTCCGCGTCGTCGTCGCCGGCCCCGTCCCCGGAGTCGCGCATCAGGCCGGCCAGCGCCGCTCCGGACGCCTCCAGCTCGGTGCGCAGCCGCGTGACCTCACCGGTCAGCTCGGCCCGCGCCGCGTCGACCTCCTCCGGGGTCCAGGGGTCCTCCCCCGGCCTGACCGCCAGGTCGCCGAGCGCCGTCGCGGCGCCGGCCCTGGCCGGGGGGACCGCTGTCGCTGTGCCCTCTCCTACAGCCGTGGTGCGGGCCGCGCTCTTCTTGGCTACCACCGTGTGGGCTCCTGTCTGCTCGGCGGCCTGGGCCGCCCCCGTGGCCTTCTTCGACGCCTTCTTGGCTGCGCTCTTCTTCGCTGCGCTCTTCTTCGCCGCGCTCTTCTTCGCCGGCTCGTGGTGCGCCGGATCCTGCCCGGCCCGTCGCGGCGGATGTGCCGCCGCCTTCTCCGCTGCGGCCGTCTTCCCGGCCGTCTTCTTCGCCGGCCTCTTGACCGGCGTCTCCTGGTCCGTCTCCGGACCGGCCTCCTCGCCCGTGCTCCCGGTCTCCTCCTCGGCAGCCGCAGCCGTGGATCTCGCGGACGCCGTTCTCGATACGGCGGTCTTCTTCGCCACCATGGCCGCGGCCCCTTCACATAGTGTGATCTTGCACGCGAATCGTGCTGGGACGATAAATCGACCTCAGCTCCGCGGCAACGGGGCACGCCGCCGGTTCGCCCCTCCCCGCGGCCGGGGAGCGGCGCGCCTGCAACCGTTGTGCCCAGCTCCCCGCGCGGTAATCCGCCCCCGCGCGCTCTCGCGGACTCCGTCCGCGACGACTGGCCATTCGGGTGCACGCCCCTCCCTTGTGCCGGTCGGTCCGAAACCGGTCGGCCGTCGCCCGTACGGGCCCGTACACTGGCCGCAGCGAGAGGCATGGATGGGACGAGTAGCGTCGTACGCAGCCACGAGCGACCCGGGGACGGTGGAAGCCCGGGGGCGAGCGCGCCGTGAAGATCACCCCGGAGCCGCCGGAAGAAAGCTTTGGACAGTGGGCTCCGCCCACGGGCACAAGGCCACTAGACCCGGCATCGCGACCCCAATGAGGGGGCCACGGGTGCATGCCCGGGGCCAAGGAGGGTGGTACCGCGGGAGCCGAACCGGCTCTCGTCCCTCCGACGGAAGTGGAATACGTCCGCCGGAGGAAGCCCGCACATGACATCGCCGCAGTACCGCCAGGTACCCGCCCAGGTCGACCTGCCCGCCCTCGAGCACGCCGTGCTCGACTTCTGGCGCGACAACAAGGTCTTCACCAAGAGCCTCGAACAGTCCGACGGCCGCCCCGAGTGGGTCTTCTACGAGGGGCCGCCGACCGCCAACGGCATGCCCGGGGCCCACCACATCGAGGCCCGCGTCTTCAAGGACGTCTTCCCGCGCTTCCGCACCATGCAGGGCTACCACGTCGGCCGCAAGGCCGGCTGGGACTGTCACGGCCTGCCGGTCGAGCTCGCGGTGGAGAAGGAGCTGGGCTTCAACGGCAAGAAGGACATCGAGGCCTACGGCATCGCCGAGTTCAACGCGAAGTGCCGTGAGTCCGTCACCCGTCACACCGACGCGTTCACCGAGCTCACGACCCGCATGGGCTACTGGGTCGACCTGGACGACGCCTACCGCACGATGGACCCGGAGTACGTCGACTCCGTGTGGTGGTCGCTCAAGGAGATCTTCAACAAGGACCTGCTGGTCCAGGACCACCGCGTGGCCCCCTGGTGCCCGCGCTGCGGTACCGGCCTCTCGGACCACGAGCTCGCCCAGGGCTACGAGACGGTCGTCGACCCCTCGGTCTTCGTACGCTTCCCGCTGACGAGCGGACCGCTGGCCGGCGAGGCCGCACTGCTCGTCTGGACGACGACCCCCTGGACCCTGGTCTCCAACACCGCCGTCGCCGCGCACCCCGACGTCACCTACGTCGTCGCGACGAACGGCGAGGAGAAGCTGGTCGTCGCCCAGCCGCTGGTCGAGAAGTCCCTCGGCGAGGGCTGGGAGCCCACCGGCCAGACCTTCACCGGCCGCGAGATGGAACGCTGGACGTACGAGCGCCCGTTCTCCCTGGTCGACTTCCCTGCCGAGGCGCACTACGTCGTCAACGCCGAGTACGTCACGACCGAGGACGGTACGGGTCTGGTCCACCAGTCCCCCGCCTTCGGCGCCGACGACCTCGTCGTCTGCCGCTCGTACGGCCTGCCGGTCGTCAATCCGGTCCGCCCCGACGGCACCTTCGAGGAGGACCTCCCGCTGGTCGGGGGCGTCTTCTTCAAGAAGGCCGACGAGGCCCTGACCGAGGACCTGGCCGCGCGCGGCAAGCTCTTCCGCCACGTCCCGTACGAGCACAGCTACCCGCACTGCTGGCGCTGCCACACGGCCCTGCTGTACTACGCGCAGCCGTCCTGGTACATCCGCACGACGGCGGTCAAGGACCGGCTGCTCCAGGAGAACGAGAAGACCAACTGGTTCCCGGACTCCGTCAAGAACGGCCGCTTCGGTGACTGGCTGAACAACAACGTCGACTGGGCGCTCTCCCGCAACCGCTACTGGGGCACCCCGCTGCCGATCTGGCGCTGCGAGGACGACCACCTGACCTGTGTCGGCTCCCGCGCCGAGCTCTCCGAGCTCACCGGCCGCGACCAGTCGGACCTGGATCCGCACCGCCCGTTCATCGACGAGATCACGTTCACCTGCTCGCACGAGAACTGCCAGTTGGAGGCGTACCGCGTCCCCGAGGTCATCGACGCCTGGTACGACTCGGGTTCCATGCCGTTCGCGCAGTGGGGCTACCCGTACAAGAACAAGGAGATCTTCGAGAGCCGCTACCCGGCGCAGTTCATCTCGGAGGCCATCGACCAGACCCGCGGCTGGTTCTACACGCTGATGGCCGTCGGCACGCTCGTCTTCGACAAGTCGTCGTACGAGAACGTGGTGTGCCTCGGCCACATCCTCGCCGAGGACGGCCGGAAGATGTCCAAGCACCTGGGCAACATCCTCCAGCCGATCCCCCTCATGGACCAGCACGGTGCCGACGCGGTCCGTTGGTTCATGGCTGCGGGCGGCTCCCCGTGGGCGGCGCGCCGTGTGGGCCACGGCACGATCCAGGAGGTCGTCCGCAAGACGCTCCTCACGTACTGGAACACCGTGGCCTTCCAGGCCCTGTACGCCCGTACGTCGAGCTGGGCGCCGTCCGCGGCCGACCCTGCCCCCGCCGACCGCACGGTCCTGGACCGCTGGCTGCTGAGCGAGCTCGGCACTCTGGTGGACGAGGTCACCAAGGCTCTGGAGGGGTACGACACCCAGCGCGCCGGCAAGCTGCTCTCGGCGTTCGTCGACGACCTGTCCAACTGGTACGTCCGCCGCTCGCGCCGCCGCTTCTGGCAGGGCGACAAGGCCGCTCTGCGCACCCTGCACGAGGTCGTGGAGACGGTCACCCGGCTGATGGCCCCACTCACCCCGTTCATCACGGAGCGGGTCTGGCAGGACCTGATCGTCCCCGTCGCTCCGGACTCCCCGGAGTCGGTGCACCTCTCCACCTGGCCGAAGGCGGACCCGGCGTCGATCGACCCGGCGCTCTCCTCGCAGATGGCGCTGGTACGCCGCCTGGTGGAGCTCGGCCGGGCCACCCGCGCCGAGTCGGGGGTCAAGACCCGGCAGCCGCTGTCGCGGGCTCTGGTCGCGGCGTCGGGCTTCGAGTCGCTCACACCCGAGCTGCGCGCCCAGATCACGGAAGAGCTGAACGTCACCTCCCTGGCCTCGCTCACCGATTCCTCCGCCGGTCAGGCGGGCGGCGGCTCGCTGGTCGACACGACGGCGAAGGCGAACTTCCGTGCCCTGGGCAAGCGGTTCGGCAAGGGTGTCCAGGCGGTGGCGAAGGCCGTCGCGAACGCCGACGCCGCCGCGCTCAGCCTGGCGCTGCGCGAGGGCACGGCCTCGGTCGAGGTCGACGGCGAGCGGGTCACCCTGGCCCCCGACGAGGTCATCATCACGGAGACCCCGCGCGAGGGCTGGTCGGTCGCGTCCGACTCGGGCGCGACGGTCGCCCTGGACCTGGAGATCACCCCCGAGCTGCGGGCGGCCGGCCTGGCCCGTGACGCGATCCGGCTGATCCAGGAGGCACGCAAGAACAGCGGCCTGGACGTGGCGGACCGGATCGCGGTCCGCTGGACGTCGACGTCCCCCGCGACGGCCGAGGCCCTGACCGGCCACGCGACGCTGATCGCGGACGAGGTCCTGGCCCTGGACTACGCGCAGGGTGAGGCGGACGACACGTACGGCGCCCCGTTCGAGGACGAGGGCCTGGCGCTGGCGTTCCGCCTCCGCAAGACGGAGCGGTAACCCGGATCACACCCGAAGGGCCCGGCCGGACACCCACAGTCCGGCCGGGCCCTTCCCTTTCCGGCCCCACCGGCCATCACCTCCTCAGCCCTTCCGGCACCGCGCCTCTCCGGCCGCCCCCCGTGCCCTACGTCCCGTAGGCCCTCTCTCCAGCCCTTCCGGCGTTCCCCGGGGCGGAGTCCTGGACAGAGCCCCGGTGTCGGGAAGGGACGGGTAGGGGGACAGCTCGCCGCAGGAGCCCCACCCACCCGGGCGACGCTCACGCAAAAGGGCCGGGCCCCGGGGAAATCCCCGGGGCCCGGCCCTCAGCCTGCCGACGGCTACGCGCTCAGCGAGCGCGAACCGCTCAGTTGTCGTCCTCGTCGATCAGGAACCCGCGCATCGGCGACGGCGCCTGCTGCATCGGCTGCGGCGCCTGCGGCCGCACCGGCGCCATCGGCTGCGTCATCGCGGGCGACATCTGCTGCTGGCCGCCGCCGTACGACGGGCCACCGCCCATCGACTGGTTGCCGCCGCCCATCTGCTGGTTGCCGTGGCCACCGTGGTTGCCGCCCATGGTGTGCCCCATCGCACCCGCACCGGCCGGAGCCAGCGAAGGCGACGGCGGCAGCGAGGCGGCGGCAGGGGTCCGCGGCGGAGCCAGCGAGTCGTCGGCCTGGGTCTCCAGCTGACGCAGCTGGCTCTCCAGGTAGGACTTCAGACGGGTCCGGTACTCGCGCTCGAAGCCACGCAGATCCTCGACCTTGCGCTCCAGCGTCGCGCGGGCCGACTCCAGCGAGCCCATCGCCACGCGGTGCTTCTCCTGCGCGTCCCGCTCAAGGGCGTCCGCCTTGGCACGGGCGTCACGCTCAAGGCCTTCGGCACGGCTGCGCGCCTCGCCGACGATCTTGTTGGCCTCGGAACGGGCCTCCGCGATCGCCTGGTCAGCGGTCTGCTGGGCAAGGGAGAGGACACGGGCGGCGCTGTCGCCACCGGGGCCCTGACCGGGCTGCTGCATCTGCTGCTGCTGCATCTGCTGCTGCTGCATCTGCTGCTGCTGTTGCGGGGCGTGACCGCCCATGGGGCCGCCCATCGGGCCACCCATGGGACCGCCCTGCATCGGGCCGGGGCCGTGCGGGCCCTGCGGACCGGGACCGTGGCCGCCCTGGGGGCCATGGCCGCTGGGACCGGCAGGCAGCTGCGGAGCTCCACCGGGCAGCTGGGGGGGACCCATCTGCGGGGGCTGCTGCTGCTGTACCGGCGGACCAGATATGGCGGCCGGCACAGGAGCCCCTGGCCGGTCCTGCTGCTCCGGTGGTTTACGCATTCCCTGCTGCTGCTGGTTCTGCGCGGCCGCACGCGTGGCGGCGGCCAGCTTGGCGCGCAGGTCCTCGTTCTCACGGAGCAGGCGGGTCAGTTCCGATTCGACCTCGTCGAGGAAGGCATCGACCTCGTCCTCGTCATAGCCTTCTCGGAGGCGGACCGTCGTGAACTGCTTGTTCCGCACGTCCTCGGGGGTCAGCGGCATCTCTTCTTCACCTCTACGTAGTCGTCGGCAGTCGGCAAGACCGTATCGTTCACACGCTGCTCGCAAGCTTGCCCACGAGGTTGAGCAGAATGTAGACGATGATCATTAGAACGAAGAAGGACAGGTCAAGTGCCACGCCCCCGAGACGCAACGGCGGTATGAACCGCCGCAGAAGCTTCAGCGGCGGATCCGTGACAGTGTAAGTGCCCTCGAGAACGATCACCATCGCCTTGCCTGGCTGCCATGAACGTGCGAACTGGAAGACATAGTCCATGACCAGCCGGAAGATCAGCACGATGAGGAAACACATCAGCGCGATATAGACCACATCCAGTGCGACGCCCATGTCCGCGCTTCCCTCTCCCCTGGCTCTCGTTGCCCCGGCCTCCCGGCCGGGTTTGTTCCCGTTGCTCTCAGCTCTGGTTGAAGAACCCGCCCTCTGCGATGCGAGCCTTGTCCTCCGCCGTGACATCGACGTTAGCAGGCGACAACAGGAACACCTTCTGCGTCACACGCTCAATGCTGCCATGGAGACCGAAGACGAGTCCCGCAGCAAAGTCGACAAGTCGCTTCGCATCCGTGTCGTCCATCTCCGTGAGGTTCATGATCACCGGGGTGCCCTCGCGGAAGTGTTCCCCGATGGTACGGGCCTCGTTATAGGTCCTGGGGTGCAGCGTGGTGATCCTGTAGGGCTCACGCTCGGACACGACCTTGGGCATGATCACCGGTGCGTTCTTCTCCATGTTCGGGCGGTCAGGTGTGATGGATGCCACGGGGGCGATTCGGGCGGGTCGTCCGCTCTCCGCCGGGAGCTGAACCGGTTCCCGTGGTGCGGGCGGCTGCACCGCTCGCACCGGTTCGTCCCGTTCCCGCTCCACCGGATGCGCGGGCTGGTGCCGCCGCCGGTCCCGCTCGGGCTCCGGCTCGGGTTCGAATTCGTCGTCGGGGTCGAACCCCGGACCGTCGTACCCATCGTCCTCCACGAGGCCGAGGTAGACCGCCATCTTGCGCATCGCGCCGGCCATGCTCCGAGTCCTCCGCTCTGTGGTGGATCGGCATTCGTGTCACCAAGTGCCCGAGATCCACTCCGGCCTGCCCGCTCCGAGCGGGAATGACCATATTTTCTGCTGTGGTCCGACTTGCTTCGCGACGTTACCCGAGCCGGGGTCGGACTCCGAGCACCGCCGTACCGACGCGTACATGTGTCGCCCCGGCCGCGACCGCGTCCTCGAGATCCGCGCTCATCCCAGCAGAGACCATGCTCGCAGCCGGATGGTTCCCGCGCAGGCTGGATGAGATTTCCATCAAGCGGTCGAATGCGGCCCGTTGCCGACCGGCGTAAGGACCGGCGAGCGGGGCCACGGTCATCAGGCCGTCGAGCCTGAGTCCTTCCGCCGCCTCGACCGACGCGGCCAACTCCTCGATCGCGTCCGGTGCGACGCCGCCCCGGTCCCCGCGTTCACCGCTCTCAGCGTCGAGAGCGACCTGGATGAGGCAGCCGAGTTCACGCTCACCCCTGACCGCCGCGGCCGAGAGCGCGGTGACCAGTTTCACCCGGTCCACCGATTGCACCACATCGGCATAAGCGGCCACGGAGCGAACCTTGTTGGTCTGCAACTGTCCGACAAAGTGCCATGTGAGCGACAGATCCGCACAAGCTTCGGCTTTTGGTGCCGCGTCCTGGTCACGATTCTCCGCGACCTGGCGCACACCGAGTTCGTGCAGAATTCGCACATCGCTCGCGGGGTACGTCTTGGTGACGACGATCAGGGTCACCTCTCCCCGCTTGCGGCCGGCCGAAGCACAGGCGGAAGCAATACGCTCCTCCACCTGTGCCAGGTTTGCCGCGAGTTGAGTCCTGCGATCCGTCATGCCCTATCAGTCCAACCAGACATATCCGGCGAGCCGTCCTGTGGTGCGGTCGCGGCGGTACGAGAAGTGGTCGCCGGATTCCAGGGTGCAGAACGGCGAGCTGTGCCGGTCGACGACGCCGAGCTCGTCGAGCTGGGCGTGGACTCCGGCCGTGACGTCGACCGCGGGTGTTCCCCAACTGGTCTCCGACCACGACGCCGGGACGGCCTCCGCGACCTCCGCGCGCATCTGTTCCGGAACCTCGTAACACCGCCCGCAGACGGCCGGTCCGGTGTGGGCGACGATCCGGGACGTTTCGGCGCCGAGTGCCGTCATGGCCTCGACTGCGGCCGGGACGACTCCCGCGACCAGACCGGGCCGTCCCGCGTGGGCGGCGGCGACGACACCGGCCGCCGGATCGGCGAGCAGCACGGGCGTGCAGTCGGCGGTGAGCACCGCGAGCGGGAGTCCGCGCCGCGCCGTCACCACCGCGTCCACCGCGGGGATGCCCGAGGCGTCGACGGTGTCACTCCAAGGGCCGTCGACCACGGCCACGTCGCGCCCGTGCACCTGATTCATCCAGACCACCAGGGCCGGGTCGAGACCGAGTGTACGGGCGGCGCGGGCACGGTTCGCACGGACGGCGGTGGGGTCGTCGCCGACCGCACCGCCGAGGTTGAGTTCCTCGTACGGAACGGCGCTCACTCCGCCCCACCTGTCGGTGAAGGCGAAATGGGCGCCGCCCGCCGAGAACTCCGCGGCTTTCACCGCGTGCTGCGGACCTATCACTTCAAGAAGTCCGGTACGTCCAGCTCTTCGGCCTGGGTGTCCTGGTAGGGCCGGGCCGTCGGGACGTGCGGCGGGGAAACCGGCAGCGAGGTCTCGTTCGCCAACGGCGCCGGCTCGGCCGGTGTCTGGGGCTCCTCACGCGGAGGCACGGAACCCAGTCCGCCGGTCTGGCGCGCCGGCTCGGCGGCCCGGGCCGGCGGAGCCGGCTCCTCGCGCTTGCCGGCACTCGATCCGAGGACGTTCTCCCGACGCGTCGGCGGCTGTCCGCCGTCGAAGCCCGCGGCGATGACGGTGACCCGCACCTCGTCGCCCAGCGCGTCGTCGATGACCGCGCCGAAGATGATGTTCGCCTCCGGGTGGGCCGCCTCGCTCACCAGCTGGGCTGCCTCGTTGATCTCGAAGAGACCGAGGTCGCTGCCGCCGGAGATGGAGAGCAGCACACCGCGAGCGCCGTCGATGGACGCCTCCAGGAGCGGCGAGGAGATCGCCATCTCCGCGGCGGCCACCGCACGGTCGTCCCCGCGGGCGGAGCCGATGCCCATGAGTGCCGATCCGGCCTCGGACATGACCGACTTGACGTCGGCGAAGTCGAGGTTGATCAGACCCGGGGTCGTGATGAGGTCGGTGATGCCCTGGACACCCGAGAGCAGCACCTGGTCAGCCGACTTGAACGCGTCGAGCACGCTCACCTGGCGGTCCGAGATGGACAGCAGCCGGTCGTTGGGGATGACGATGAGGGTGTCGACCTCTTCGCGGAGTTCGGCGATGCCGTCCTCCGCCTGGTTCGCGCGTCGCCGGCCCTCGAAGGTGAACGGGCGGGTGACCACACCGATCGTCAGGGCGCCCAGCGAGCGTGCGATGTTGGCGACGACGGGTGCGCCGCCGGTGCCTGTGCCGCCGCCTTCTCCGGCGGTGACGAAGACCATGTCGGCCCCCTTGAGGACCTCCTCGATCTCCTCACGGTGGTCCTCTGCCGCCTTACGACCGACGGCCGGGTTCGCCCCGGCGCCGAGGCCACGGGTGAGTTCACGGCCGACGTCGAGCTTGACGTCGGCGTCGCTCATCAACAGTGCCTGCGCATCGGTGTTGATCGCGATGAACTCGACGCCCTTGAGGCCGACCTCGATCATTCGGTTGATGGCATTGACACCACCGCCGCCGACACCGATGACCTTGATGACTGCGAGGTAGTTCTGCGGTGCTGCCACGTCGAAGGCCTCTCGCCTCGAGTTACGTGTCGTCGCTTCGCGGTAGTCCCGCCGCGACGACGGATGCCGATTGGGTCGGTCCGGACGCCGACCCAAACCCTAACGTTGAAGTTTAGGGTTACCAGTGTGTCTGCTTCTTGGACTCTTCCGAACAGGACACTAAGTCGACAAGTGGCGCACGTTCAACGAACACGCCGAACCTCCCGTTTTTCTTTTCACCCTATGTGATCACCCGTAGCGCTGACCAACCAGGGGGCTGGCCAGGTCAGACGTGCGTCAACTCTTCGATGCCGCAGGGGCGGTGGGGGCGCTCACGTCGAAGTGCCCCGCTTCGGGAGACGCTTTCATGAGAGCGGTGAGCACCCGCGCCTTCACGGGCCCTTCCTCACTGCTTCCCCACATCACGGTGCGCCCTCGGGTCAGTTCGAGGACGGCGGAGTCGTACGAGGTGACCCGTACGGTCTCGGTCTGCCTGGCGATGCCTGCCGGGATGTCTCCCGCGACACGCACCGCCTCCCGCAGCAGACGGTCACCGCCGAAGCGGCGCAAGCTCGCCGACTGATCGGGCGTCAATTCCAGCAGCGGCACATGCGGGGGCGCTTTGTCCACGGTTGCGAAGCGAACACCTTTTACGTCCACTTCAATGAATTTTTTGCCCTTTCCGACCAACAGGACCGGCTTTCGTTCGGTCACCTCAAGGCTGACACCGTGTGGCCATGACCGTACGACATCCACCGAGTCGATACGAGGCAGCTTCCGGCGCAGACGGTCCGCGATCGCGTCGGTGTCCACGGAAATCAGCGGAGAGCCGACCGGCGCAGCCGCCACGGCCTCCACCTCACTCCTGGTCAGGACGCCGGTTCCGGTGGTCGTCACCCGTTCCAGTCTCAGCCAGGACGAGCCGTAGAGAACCCAGACGGTGGCCGCGGCGGTCAGAACGAGGCCGACCGCGGCCAGGATCAGCCGCATACGGCCGGTCAGCCGTCGTCGCCCCTCGGGGCCGATGTGCGGCGGGCGGGCCGGGGTGTCGGCCCGCTCGGCCTCGCCGCGCTGGGCGGTCGTCGGTCCGGCCACGCTCGCTCCTTCGCCGGACCCGGGGCGTGCGCCCCGGGTCCGCCCCGCCTCACGCCTGGCGGCGCGCGGCAATCGCCTCGTACACCATGCCGACGAGCAGGTCGTCGGCATCCCGTCGCCCGAACTCCGCGGCGGCACGGGACATCTCGTACAGCCGGTGCGGATCCGAGAGCACCGGAAGGACGTTGCCCTGCACCCATTCCGGGGTGAGCGCCGCGTCGTCAACCAGCAGGCCGCCGCCGGCGTTGACCACCGGCTGGGCGTTGAGCCGCTGTTCGCCGTTGCCGATCGGCAACGGGACATAGGCGGCGGGCAGCCCGACGGCGGAGAGCTCGGCGACGGTCATCGCGCCCGCGCGGCAGAGCATCATGTCGGCCGCGGCGTACGCGAGATCCATCCGGTCCACGTACGGTACCGGGATGTAGGGCGGCATCCCGGGCATGTTGTCGATACGCGGCAATTCGTTCTTCGGTCCGACCACGTGCAGGATCTGGATTCCGGACCGCTGGAGCAGCGGCGCGATCCGCGTGACCACCTCGTTGAGGTGGCGGGCGCCCTGTGAGCCGCCGGAGACGAGCAGCGTCGGCAGGTTGGGGTCGAGACCGAAGGCGGCACGCGCCTCCGGGCGGACCCGGGCCCGGTCGAGGGTGGCGATGGTGCGGCGCAGCGGGATGCCGATGTAGCGGGCGCCGCGCAGCTTGCTGTCCGGGGTGGAGACGGCGACCCCGTGGGCGTACCGGGAACCGATCTTGTTGGCCAGGCCAGGCCTGGCGTTGGCCTCATGGACGACGATCGGGACCCCGGCGCGCTTGGCCGCGAGATAGCCGGGCAGGGCCACGTAGCCACCGAAGCCGACCACACAGTCCGCCTTGGTGCGCTCCAGGATCTGCTCGGCGGCCTTGATGGTGCCGCGCAGCCGCCCCGGGACGGTGATCAGCTCGGGTGTGGGCTTGCGCGGCAGCGGTACGGCAGGGATCAGTGCCAGCTCGTACCCCCGCTCGGGTACGAGCCTGGTCTCGAGTCCGCGCTCCGTGCCGAGGGCAGTGATGCCCACGGCCGGGTCCTGCCTCCGCAGGGCGTCTGCGAGGGCAAGCGCGGGCTCGATGTGCCCGGCGGTCCCCCCGCCGGCGAGTACGACATGCACCGAAATTCACCGCTCTCCGGACGGACGCTTCATGACGCGCCGTCTCATCGTCTTCCATCTGACCCCGGGCCTCCGCATGGCCAGGGCCGCTCTCGCCGCAGGATCCTCTCGCGCGAAGGCGATCATGAGCCCGACAGCGAACATGGTCGGCAGCAGGGCCGAACCCCCGTAGGAGAACAGCGGGAGCGGGACACCGGCGATCGGCAACAGGCCGAGCACCGCACCGATGTTGATCACGGCCTGCGCCGTGATCCAGGTGGTCACGCCTCCCGCTGCGTACCTCACGAAGGGGTCCTCCGTGCGTCCGGCCACGCGGATACCCGCATAGCCTAGAGCCGCGAAGAGGGCCAGTACCGACAGCGTCCCCGCCAGGCCCAGCTCCTCCCCCGTGATGGCGAAGATGAAGTCCGTGTGCGGTTCCGGAAGTTGACCCCATTTTTCCACACTCGCGCCGAGCCCGGAACCGAACCATCCGCCGGACGCCAGGGCGTAGATTCCGTGCACCGCCTGCCAGCAGGAATCCCCGGGGCCGGGCTCGGACGCGCCGATGCAGCCGAGCCGGGACATCCGGTTGGGGCTGGTCTTGATGAGGAGGAATCCGATGAGACCGGCGAAGGCGAGCACACCGGCGAAGAGCCTGGTGGGGGCACCGGCCAGCCAGAGCAGGCCGAAGAGGATCGCGGTGAGAATGATCGCAGTCCCCATGTCCCCGCCGAGCATGATCAGCCCGAGCAGCATGAAGGCGACCGGCACGAGCGGGACGAGCATGTGCTTCCACTGGGCGAGCAGCCGCTTGTCCTGTTTGCGGGCGAGCAGGTCCGCGCCCCAGAGGACGAGGGCGAGCTTGCCGAACTCACTGGGCTGGAGCTGGAAGGGGCCGCCGAGATAGATCCAGTTCTGGTTGCCGTTGACCGACATCCCTATCCCCGGCACCTGGACCAGGACCATCAGGAAGACCGTGCCCATGAGCAGCGGGTAGGCCAGCGCCCGGTGGAGTTTGACGGGCATCCTGGAGGCCAGCAGCATCAGGCCCGCCCCTATCACGGCGGCGAGGAACTGCTTGCGGAAGAAGTACGTGCTGGGCCGTGCCAGCTCCAGCGCCTTGATCATCGAGGCGGAGTAGACCATGACGAGGCCGAGCACGGTGATCAGCAGGCCTGCGCCGAGGATCAGGTAGTACGCGGTCAGCGGGCGGTCCCAGGCCCGTCGTGCCCGCTCGTACGTCCGCCGCATCCCGGAACCCCGGCGCGGCCGGGGCGGTTTCCCTGATGAACGGGCTCCGCCACGCGGCGCGGGGGGCCGCCGGGAGCCGGTGGCGGGCCGGCTCCGCAGGGCGAGCCCCGCGAGGGGCCCGGGGCCGACGGGCAGCGGACCGGCGAGCAGGGGCGGGGTGAGCGCCCTGCGGATCGCGGCGGTCGCCCGTGAGCGGTCGGCTCCGCGCGCGGCTGAGCTCTCGTCGGCCGGCATTGTCGCTGTCCCCTCCACTGCTCGTGCCCGGGGCTGTCGCCGGGGCCCGGGGGCCTGGCGGCGCTGCTCGTGACCGGGTGACCGGACGCTCCGGCCCTCCGGGACGGTACGACGCGGAAGCCGGGCCCGTCAGGCGCTCTCGTCGGCGAGTTGGCGGACCGCGTCCGCGAACGCCTCGCCCCGCTTGTTGTAGTTGACGAACATGTCCATCGAGGCGCAGGCCGGGGCCAGCAGGACGGTGTCACCCGGGCCGGCCAGCCGTGCCGCCTCGCGGACCGCTGCGGACATCGCCCCAGTGTCGGTCCGGTCGAGGTCGACCACCGGTACCTCGGGGGCGTGTCGCGCCAGGGCTTCGCGGATCAGCGCCCGGTCGGCGCCCATCAGGACGACACCCCTCAGCCGCTTCGCGGCCCCGCCGACCAGTTCGTCGAAGGTGGCGCCCTTGGCGAGGCCGCCGGCGATCCAGACGATCGGTTCGTAGGCCGCGAGGGACGCCTCGGCGGCGTGGGTGTTGGTGGCCTTGGAGTCGTCGATGTACGTGACACCGGCGACATCGGCCACGTGTTCGATGCGGTGGGCGTCGGGGCGGAAGGCCCGCAGTCCGTCCCGTACGGCGGCGGGCTCCACGCCGAAGGCGCGGGCCAGTGCCGCCGCGGCCAGGGCGTTGGCGATGTTGTGGGGGGCCGGCGGATTGACGTCGCCGAGCTCGGCGAGTTCCTGGGCCTGCTTCTGGCGGTTGGCGACGAAGGCCCGGTCGACGAGGATGCCGTCGACCACCCCGAGCTGCGAGGGGCCCGGAGTGCCGAGGGTGAAGCCGATGGCCCGGCAGCCCTCCTCGACGTCGGCCTCGCGCACGAGGTCCTCCGTCGCCGGGTCCTGCGCGTTGTAGACGCAGGCGACGCTGTTGCCCTCGTAGACCCGGCCCTTGTCGGCGGCGTAACCGGCCATGGAGCCGTGCCAGTCGAGGTGGTCCGGGGCCAGGTTGAGCACGGCCGCGGAGTGCGCGCGCAGCGAGGGCGCCCAGTGCAGCTGGTAGCTGGACAGCTCGACCGCGAGTACGTCGTACGTCTCGTCGCCGAGCACAGCGTCCAGCAGGGACACCCCGATGTTGCCGACGGCGGCCGTGCGCAGGCCGGCCGCTTCGAGGATCGAGGCGAGCATCCGCACGGTCGTGGTCTTGCCGTTGGTTCCGGTGACCGCGAGCCAGGGCGCGGCGCCGGGGCCCCGCAGCCGCCAGGCGAGTTCGACGTCGCCCCAGACGGGGACGCCCGCCTCGGCGGCCGCGAGGAAGAGTGGCTTGTCCGGCTTCCAGCCGGGGGCCGTGACGATCAGCTCGGTGGACTCGGGCAGGGTCACGCCGTCGCCGAGGCGCACGGTGATGCCGAGCGCCTCCAGTTCGGCGGCCTGGGCACGGGAGCGCTCGTCGTCACCGTCGTTGACGACGGTGACGAGGGCCCCCCGCCCGTGCAGGGCACGGGCGGCGGGGATACCGCTCACCCCGAGCCCGGCGACCGTGACGTGCTTGCCCTGCCAGTCCACGTTGCTCACTTCTTGGCTGCCCATCCCGCGTAGAAGAGGCCGAGTCCGACGATCACGCACATGCCCTGGATGATCCAGAAGCGGACCACGACAAGGACTTCGGACCACCCCTTCAGTTCGAAGTGGTGCTGGAGCGGTGCCATCCGGAAGACCCGCTTGCCGGTCATCTTGAAGGAACCGACCTGGATGACCACGGACATGGTGATCATCACGAAGAGGCCGCCGAGGATCGCCATCAGGAACTCCGTGCGGGAGCAGATGGCCAGACCCGCGAGCGCGCCGCCGAGGGCGAGGGAACCGGTGTCACCCATGAAGATCTTCGCGGGCGAGGTGTTCCACCACAGGAAGCCGAAGCAGGCGCCCATCAGGGCCGAGGCGACGACCGCGAGGTCGAGTGGGTCGCGTACCTCGAAACACGCCTGTGGGTTGGTGAGGGTGATCGCGTTGGCGCAGGACTCCTGGAACTGCCACAACCCGATGAAGGTGTACGCGCCGAAGACCATCACCGACGCGCCGGTGGCCAGGCCGTCCAGACCGTCCGTCAGGTTCACGCCGTTGGACATGGCGAGAATCATGAACAGCGCCCAGACGCAGAACAGCACCGGGCCGATCGACCAGCCGAAGTCCTCGACGAACGACAGCCGGGTGGAGGCCGGGGTGTTGCCGCGGGCGTCCGCGAACTGGAGCGAGAGCACCGCGAAGGCGATGCCGACGATCAGCTGACCGGCCATCTTGGCCTTGGCCCGCAGACCCAGCGAACGCTGCTTCACGATCTTGATGTAGTCGTCGAGGAAGCCGACGAGGCCCATTCCGGCCATGAGGAACAGGACGAGGACGCCGGAGAAGCGCATCGGCTCGCCGGTGATCACCTTTGCCAGGACGTACGCGATGATCGTCGCCAGGATGAAGGCGATCCCACCCATGGTGGGCGTGCCCTTCTTACTGCCGTGGGTACGCGGACCGTCGTCCCGGATGAACTGCCCGTAGCCCTTGCGGGCCAGAAGTTTGATCAGCAGCGGAGTGCCGACCAAGGTCAGGAAGAGCCCTATGGCCCCTGCGAAGAGGATCTGCCTCATCGGACGGCGACCTCGCCCTCGGTCGTCTCCAGCAGTGCCAGGGCGACCCTCTCCAGGCCGACCGACCGGGACGCCTTCACCAGCACGACGTCTCCCGGGCGCAGTTCACTGCGCAACAGGTCGACGGCCGCCTGTGCGTCGGACACGTGCACCGACTCCTCACCCCACGAACCCTCGTTATATGCGCCCAGTTGCAGCCAGGAGGCTTCTCTTCCTCCGACAGCGACGAGCTTGCTGACGTTGAGCCGGACGGCGAGCCGTCCGACCGCGTCGTGCTCGGCGAGCGACGCGTCACCGAGCTCGGCCATCTGACCGAGCACCGCCCACGTGCGTCCCCCGTCTGCCCGTCGGGCCTTGCCCATGGCGGCCAGCGCACGGAGTGCGGCCTTCATGGATTCGGGGTTCGCGTTGTAGGCGTCATTGACGACCGTCACACCGTCCGGACGCTCGGTGACCTCCATGCGCCAGCGGGAGAGGGTGCCCGCCCCGGAGAGCGCCTCGGCGATCTCGGTCACGGACATGCCCAACTCATGGGCGACGGCGGCCGCGGCGAGCGCGTTCGACACGTGATGCTCACCGTACAGGCGCAAGGTCACGTCGCTGCACCCGGTGGGTGTGTGGAGCGCGAAAGCGGGGCGTCCGTCGGCCGTGAGCCGCACGTTCTCTCCCCGTACGTCCGCATCCGGGGCCTCTCCGAAGAGGAGCACCCGGGCCTTTGTGCGGGACGCCATGGCCCGCACGAGCGGGTCGTCGGCATTGAGGATCGCGGTGCCGTCCTCCGGGAGGACCTCGACGAGCTCGCCCTTGGCCTGGGCGATCGCCTCACGGCTGCCGAACTCCCCGATGTGGGCGCTGCCCACGTTGAGGACCAGGCCGATCCGCGGCGGCGTCAGGTCGGCGAGGTAGTGGATGTGACCGATGCCCCGCGCACCCATCTCCAGCACGAGATGGCGGGTTTCCGCCGTGGCGCGCAGTGCGGTGAGCGGCAGTCCGATCTCGTTGTTCAAGGAGCCGGGTGTCCAGACCGTGGGCGCCTTGCGCTCCAGCAGCTGGGCGATCAGGTCCTTCGTGGACGTCTTGCCGGCCGAGCCGGTCAGCGCGACGACGGTGGTACCGAGGCGTTCGACGACGGCACGGGCGAGGGCGCCGAGCGCGCCCACGACGTCGTCGACGACGATCGCCGGAACACCGACGGGGCGGGCGGCGAGCACGGCTGCCGCACCCGCCTCGACGGCGCGCTGCGCGTAGTCGTGTCCGTCGACCCGCTCGCCCGCGAACGCGGCGAACAGAGAGCCCTGCCGCACCTCCCGGGAGTCGATGACGACGGGGCCTGTGACGACGACGGACGGGTCCGGCACGTCGTACGGCTGCCCGCCGACGATTCCGGCGATCTCGGCGAGGGAAAGGGCGATCACTTGGTCATCCCTGACTGTTGTTCTCATGGGTGTGTACGCGGTCCTCGGGAGCGTGCGCGGCGGCCGTGCGCCCCAGGGAGCGCTCGATGGCCTCGCGCAGGACCTTCCGGTCGTCGAAAGGCCGTACCACTCCGTGGATGTCCTGGCCCTGCTCATGTCCCTTTCCGGCCACCAGCACGGTGTCGCCGGGCTCGGCCCTGGCGACCGCGGCGGCGATCGCCGCGGCCCGGTCGGCCTCGACGAGCACGTCCCCGCGCTCGTGGACGGGCACCTCGGCCGCGCCGGAGAGCATGGCGGCGAGGATCGCGAGGGGGTCCTCGGAGCGGGGGTTGTCGGAGGTCAGTACGGCGGTGTCGGAGAGCCGGGCCGCGGCGGCTCCCATCGGCCCGCGCTTCGTCGTGTCCCGGTCTCCGCCGCAGCCGAGCACGATGTGTACCCGGCCCTCGGTGACCTTCTGCAGGGAGCGCAGGACGGACTCGACGGCGTCGGTCTTGTGCGCGTAGTCGACGACGGCGAGGTACGGCTGTCCGGCGTCGACGCGTTCCAGCCGGCCGGGAACACCCGGGACGGCCGCGATGCCGTCGGCGGCGGTCTGCGGGTCGACGCCCGCGACGGCCAGGGTGACGACCGCGGCAAGGGTGTTGGCGACGTTGAACGGGCCCGGCAGCGGAGCCTTGGCGGTGATGCGCTCGCCCTTGGGGCCGATCACCGTGAAGCTGCTGTCCTGGGGGCCGACCTGGACGTCCTCGGCCCGCCAGTCGGCGTCCGGGTGCCCTTCCGCGGAGAAGGTCACGACCGGAACGGATGCCTCCGTCACCAGCCTGCGGCCGTACTCGTCGTCGAAGTTGACGACACCGGTCTTGCTGCGCTGCGGGGTGAACAGCTGCGCCTTGGCCTGGAAGTAGTCCTCCATCCCGGAGTGGAACTCCATGTGCTCCGGGCTGAGGTTGTTGAACACGGCTACGTCGAAGACGCAGCCGTCCACCCGGCCGAGCACCAGGGCGTGGCTGGAGACCTCCATGGCGACCGCCTCGACACCGCGTTCGCGCATGACCGCGAACAGGGCCTGGAGGTCGGTGGCTTCCGGGGTGGTGCGCTCCGACTTGATGCGCTCGTCGCCGATCCGCATCTCGACGGTGCCGATCAGCCCGGTGCTTCGTCCGGCTCCGCGCAGCCCGCCCTCGACGAGGTACGCCGTGGTGGTCTTGCCGGACGTGCCGGTGATGCCGATCTGGAGGAGGCCGACGCCCGGCCGTCCGTAGATCTCGGCCGCGATGTCGCCCATCCGGCCGCGCGGGTCCTCGGTGACGAGGACCGGGAGGCCGGTGGCGGCGGCGCGCTCGGTACCCGCCGGGTCGGTGAGGATCGCGGCGGCTCCGAGGCCTGCGGCCTGGGCGGAGAAGTCGGCACCGTGGAAGCGGGCACCGGGCAGAGCCGCGTACACGTCTCCGGGGCGCACGGCCCGGGAGTCGTGGGTGATGCCGGTGACCTCACCGGAATCCTGCGGTTCGGCGCCGAGCCGGGCTGCCAGCTCTCCGAGGGAGGTCGGCCTGAGCCGGTCCGGTCGGGGCGCTCCCGGGTAGTTCACAGGCGCGTCCTTCTGAGTGGTTTGGCACTGATCAGCGTGGGGCACGGCGGTGAGCGTACCGGGCGGACCCGGCCTCTCGCGAAGTGAGGGGCCGGGGTTGCGGTACTTCTCATTCCGGTTCCCGGGATCAGGCGTGATGGTCGTCACTGAGGGTTCCCCCGAGTTACTCGCCGGGATCGAAGGACACGGGAAGCCGGGCAGGATCGCTGCCGGACGGAGGTGTCTGGAGGGTCTTCAGGGCGAACTCCATGACCTTCTTGTAGATCGGGCCGCAGATCTGGCCGCCGAAGTAGCTTCCCTTGGTGGGGTTCTGGATCGCGCAGTAGACGGTGATCTGCGGGTCGTCGGCGGGGGCGAAGCCCGCGAAGGACGCGGTGTAGCCCTTGTAGACACCCCGTACGGGATCTACCCGGTTGGCCGTGCCGGTCTTGCCCGCTACCCGGTAGCCCTGGATGTGGGCCTTGGTCCCGGTGCCCTCCTCGTCGTCCACCACGGACTCCAGCATCCTGGCCAGGGTCTTGGCGGTCTTCTCGCTGACCACCCGGGTGCGCTCGGGTGCCTCGGACGCCGTGTAGTTGCCGTCCGCGTCCTTGGTGCCGCGGACCAGGGTCGGCTCGATCCTGACCCCGCCGTTGGCGATGGCCTGGTAGACCGACGCGGCCTGCATGGCGTTGAGCGAGAGTCCCTGCCCGAACGGGATCGTGTACTGCTGCGAGGTCGACCAGTCCTGGGGCTTGGCGATGATGCCGGGCGACTCTCCCGGGTAGTCGAGCCCGGTGGTGCTGCCGATGCCGAATTTACGCAGGTAGGAGTACAGGACCTTGTTGGCTTCGGCCTGGGTCTTCCCGAGCTGTCCGGTGGCCAGGATGGTGCCGATGTTGCTCGATTTGGCGAGGACGCCGTTGAGCGTGAGGTACCAGGTGGGGTGGTCGATGTCGTCCCTGAAGAGCCGGTCGCCCCGGTGCAGCCGGTTGGGGACGGTGACGTGCGTACCCGGCGTGGCCGCCCCCTCCTCCAGCACCGCGGCCATGGACATGACCTTGCTGGTGGAGCCGGGTTCGTACACGTCCTGGAGGGCCGCGTTGCCGAGGGCCGCCGAGTTGCTCTGCGCGAGGTCGTTGGGGTCGTAGCCGGGGGCGTTGGCCATGGCCAGCACCTCGCCGGTCCTCGTGTTCTGGACGACCACGTAGCCACGGTCCGCCTCGGACTTCTCGACCTGGTCGGCGATGGCGCGCTGCGCCGCCCACTGGATGTCCCGGTCGATCGTCAGCTCGACGTCGGTACCGGCGACGGCCGGGACCTCCGTGGAGCCGGCGGTCGGTACGGGACGACCGCCCGCCTGGGCGTAGCGGATCTTGCCGTCCTCGCCCTGGAGCTGCTTGTTCAGCTGTGACTCCAGGCCGCCGCCTCCCTTGCCTTCGGCGTTGACGAATCCCAGTATCCCGGCGGCGAGGTCCCCGTTCGGGTAGACGCGCCTGGTGGTGGACTCCTGGAGGACACCGGCCAGCACGTTGGCCCCGGGGCCACCGTTCGCCATGTCCTCGGCAGCCTTCTCCGCGAAGACCGACTTGAGGTCCTTGATCTGCTTCCAGACCTGCGGGGTCTGCCGCCGCGCCAGCACCTCGTAGCGGGTCTTGGCTGCGAGCTTCTTCGCCAGCTCCGCCTCGTCCTTGCCGAGGATCGGGGCGAGCAGGGCCGCCGCCTGCTGCGGGGCGTCCGGGGCCTTGCTCTCCTCGGGTGTGAACAGCTTCGGGTCGGCCGTGATGTCGTGCGCGTCGACGCTGGTGGCCAGGGCGATACCGCTGCGGTCGGTGATCTCACCGCGTTCGGCGGCGATCGTGTACTCCAGGTAGCGGTTCGCCTCGGCCTTGGCGGCGTACGTACTGGCGTCGACCGCCTGGACCTGGAGGAGCCGGACGACGAACGCCAGCATGACGAGGGTCAGACAGAGGCTGATCAGCCGCAGCCGGGGGCGCGGACTGCCCAGGCGGATGGACTGCGGGGAGCCGCCGCGCCGCTTCCTGGCCGCCGGGCGCCGGGGACGCCTGGCCTCGGGACGGGCGGCGGGCCGGGGACGCCCCGATCCGCCGGCCGCGTTACGGGAGCGCGCGGGGCCGGGTACGCGGCGGCGCGGCGTTTCCTTGGACGGCACTGCGTCACCTGCCGGAGCTCGTCGGGGGCGGTGTGGTCGGGAGCGGTGTGGCCGGACTCGTGGTCGGCGTCGCGAGGGAAGGAGAGGGAGACGGCGTCACGGAGCCGGACATGGTGGCCGACCCGGCGGGCCCGGCCGGGTTCGTCTCCGGTTCGGGGGCCGCGGTCGGGGAGGGCTGCGCGGTGGCCCGCTCGGGCACTCCGCGCACCGTGCCGTCCGGGTCCAGAAAGGCGGGGCTGCCGCCGGGCACCATGCCGAGCTCCCTGGCCCGGCGCTCCAGGGCGTCGGGTTCGGAATAGCTGTCGACGTCCCGCTGGAGGGCCTGCTGCTCGTCGGTGAGTTCGGTGGTCTCCCGCTCCAGCTTGCTCAGCCTGAACGATCCTTCGTTGAGCGCCGAGTTCAGCAGCAGGAGCGAGATCAGGCCACCCGCGAGCAGCAGCACGACCAGCAGGACGAAGGGGGTACGGGCGGCGGTGCTCGGCCCCGACGGCATCAGCCGGGCGAGCCGGCCTGCCCGCCCCTTCATCTGCTCGGCCGTTGCGGTCACCGCTGCGCCACCGGCCCTTCGGCTGTCCGGCCGGCCCGGCGGGATCCGCTCATCGTTCCTCCTCGCGGATCCGCTGGGCGCCGCGCAGCCTGGCGGGGGCGGCGCGCCGGTTCTCGGCGACCTCCTCCTCGGTGGGCAGCTCGGCACCGCGGGTCAGCAGCTTCAGCCGGGGCTGGTAGCGCTCGGGGACGACGGGCAGTCCGGGCGGCGCCGTGTTGGCCGCACCGGCCGCGAAGACCTGCTTGACCAGACGGTCCTCCAGCGAGTGGTACGAGAGGACCGCGATCCGGCCACCGACGGCGAGGCTTCGCACCGCGGCGGGAACGGCCCGCTCCAGGACGGTGAGTTCACCGTTGACCTCGATGCGCAGGGCCTGGAAGGTGCGCTTGGCCGGATTGCCGCCGGTGCGCTTGGCGGCCTGCGGCAGGGAGTCGCGGATCAGCTCGACGAGACGGGCACTGTTGCTGAAGGGTTCCTTCTCACGTTCGCGCACGACGGCCGAGACGATGCGCTTGGCCTGCTTCTCCTCGCCGTACGCGCGCAGGATCCGTACGAGTTCGCCCGGCGGGTAGGTGTTGAGCACCTCGGCAGCGCCGATCCCTGTCGTCTGGTCCATGCGCATGTCGAGCGGCGCGTCCTGGGCGTACGCGAAGCCGCGGTCGGCCTCGTCCAGCTGCATGGAGGAGACACCGAGGTCGAACAGCACGCCCTGGACCTTGGGGATCCCCAGCCGGTCGAGGACCTCGGGCAGTTCGTCGTAGACGGCGTGCACGAGGGTGGCGCGGTCGCCGTACGGGGCGAGGCGCTCGCCGGAGAGCCGCAGCGCCTCCTTGTCCCGGTCCAGGGCGACCAGCCGGGCCGCGGGGAAGGCCGCGAGCAGGGCTTCGCTGTGCCCGCCGAGCCCGAGGGTGCAGTCGACGACGACCGGTGGCTGTGGCCCGGTCGCCTCCAGAGCCGGGGCCAACAGGTCCAGGCATCGCTGGAGCATCACCGGGACGTGTCGGGTCTGGCTCAAAGCGCCCTCTCAGGCTATGTCCCGTGTGGCCGCACATACGGCCTGGTCCCCGCCCGCCCGGAAGGGGAGGCCGGCCGGCGCCGGGGAAGAGGCGTCGGCCGGCCGACGAGCGGGAGAGGGCCGGGCCGCATGTACGCCGCACATCACGGGGAACTCGAAACATATAAAAATATGCAGAATGTGCAGGCGTGTCGGTAACTTCGCGTCACTTTAGTCCACCCTGCCATTCGATTGATTCCCGATCAACGAACCGGGCAGCGCGTCGCACCGCTGCGGTGGGCCGCGGACCTCACCCGGCCGGGCGCCTGAACGTGAGGCTTGTGGGTTACCTCACAACAAGGGCCGTTGATGTTCTTTGTCCCCTTCCACAACACGCCAGGAGCGGTCACGAACGCTAACGTCGTAGCCATGTCGACTTCTGCGCAGTCTTCCGCCGAGACCGGTTCACCCGCCTCCTCCACGGCTCGTTCCGGAGGGACCGTCACCGACCGCCTGGTCGAACTGAACACGCGCTACGCACAGGCGTTCCGCGACCCGGGCATGGACGCGCGGCCCGTACTGCACGTCGCCGTGGTCGCCTGCATGGACGCCCGCCTCGACCTCCACGACGCGCTCGGCCTGGAGCTCGGCGACTGCCACACCATCCGCAACGCGGGCGGCGTGGTCACCGACGACGTCATCAGGTCGCTGACCATCAGCCAGCGGGCGCTCGGCACCCGCAGCGTCATACTCATCCACCACACGAACTGCGGCCTGGAGTCGCTCACCGAGGGCTTCCGGCAGGAGCTGGAGCTCGAGGTCGGACAGCGCCCCGTCTGGGCGGTGGAGGCCTACTCGGACGCCGACCAGGACGTGCGGCAGTCGATGCAGCGGGTGCGCACCTCGCCGTTCCTCCTGCACACGGACGACATCCGCGGCTTCGTCTTCGACGTGACCACGGGCAAGCTGCGCGAGATTCTGCCCACCTCCTGAAGCACCCGACATACGGGCCCGCATCCGGCATATCGCACCCACTTATCCACAGGCGAGTGACACGAAGCGGTAACGGCAACAAGAATGCGGGTGTGACATCTCTCCGGGTCCTCCGGAGAGTGTCCGTATTTCAGGGCGGGCCGGGCAGCTTTGTGCGTCGGCCCGTGCACAAGGGGCCGAGGAGGGCCGGGTGACGACCTATGACGATCGAGCGAGCCTCACAGATCTGACCACCACAGCCGAGCGGGTACGCAGGTCGGTCGAGGGTGTGATCGAGGGCAAGCCTGAGGTCGTACGGCTTTCGCTGACCGTGTTGCTCGCCGAGGGGCACCTCCTGATCGAGGATGTGCCCGGGGTCGGCAAGACGATGCTGGCCAAGGCGCTGGCACGGTCCATCGACTGTTCGGTGCGGCGTATCCAGTTCACACCGGATCTGCTGCCCTCGGACATCACCGGGGTCTCGATCTTCGATCAGCAGCGCCGGGACTTCGAGTTCAAACCGGGCGCGATCTTCGCCCAGATCGTGATCGGCGACGAGATCAACCGCGCGTCGCCCAAGACCCAGTCGGCACTGCTGGAGTCCATGGAGGAACGCCAGGTCACGATCGACGGCCACACCTACGAGCTGCCCGATCCGTTCATGGTCGTGGCCACCCAGAACCCGGTGGAGATGGAGGGCACCTATCCCCTCCCGGAGGCGCAGCGCGACCGCTTCATGGCCCGTGTGTCCATCGGCTACCCGAGCGCGGAAGCCGAGTTCCAGATGCTCGACGTGCACGGTGGCGCCTCGCCGCTGGACGACCTGCAGCCGGTGGCGCACGCCCACGACATCGTGAAGCTGATCGACGCGGTACGCACGGTCCATGTGGCCGAATCCGTCCGGCGGTACGCCGTGGAGCTGGTGGGCGCGACCCGTCAGCACCCGGATCTCAGGCTCGGGGCCTCGCCGCGCGCGACCCTGCATCTGCTGCGCGCCGCCAAGGCGTCCGCCGCGCTGGCCGGGCGGGACTACGCCCTGCCGGACGACGTCCAGGCGCTCGCGGTCGCGGTGCTCTCCCACCGGCTGCTTCCGACGGCGCAGGCGCAGCTCAACCGTCGTACGGCCGAGCAGGTCGTGCTGGACATCCTGCAGCGCACACCGGTGCCGACCTCGGGCGGCGCGGCTGCCCCCGCGCATCCCCAGCCCCTGCCCGGCGGTCCGGTGTACGGCCGGCAGCCCGGCGCACGGCGGCTGTGATGCCGGCCGGGGCACCCGGTCCTGTGGACGACAGCGACAAGGGCAGCCTGCGGGCGGCTCTGAGCGGACTGACGACGCGGGGGCGGTCCTTCCTGGCCGCCGGAGTGGCGGCGGCGGTCTGCGCCTATGTGCTGGGCCAGGGCGACCTGCTCCGGGTCGGCCTGCTGCTGGCGGTTCTGCCCCTGGTCTGTGTCATCGTCCTCCACCGCACCCGCTACAGGGTGTCCGGCAGCCGGTGGCTGTCGCCGTCCAGAGTGCCGACGGGTACGGAGGCGCGGGTCCATCTGCGCATGGACAACGAGTCCCGGCTGCACACGGGCCTGCTCATGTTGCAGGACCGGGTTCCGTACTTCCTCGGTCCCCGGCCCCGGTTCGTACTGGACCGGGTGGAGCCGGGCGGCGTACGGGAGGTGTCCTACCGGGTCCGCTCCGACCTGCGCGGGCGCTACCCGCTGGGGCCGCTGCAGCTGCGACTGAGCGATCCGTTCGGGATGTGCGAGCTGACGCGATCCTTCAGCGCCTACGACACCCTCGTCGTCATCCCCCGCACCGAGCCGCTCCCCGTCCTACGTCTGGCCGGGGAGGCCTCCGGTTACGGCGACGGCAGACAGCGTTCGCTGGCGCTGGCCGGCGAGGACGACATCATCCCGCGCGGCTACCGCCACGGTGACGACCTGCGCCGGGTGCACTGGCGCTCCACCGCGCGCTACGGCGAGCTGATGGTGCGGCGGGAGGAACAGCCGCAGCGGGCCGGATGCACGGTGTTGCTGGACACCCGGCGGATCGCCTACCGGGGGGCCGGACCCGGATCTGCCTTCGAATGGGCGGTGTCCGCGGCGGCGTCCGCCCTGATGCACATGCTGGAGCGTGGTTTCGCGGTGCGCCTGCTCACGGACGAGGGGAGTGCCGTGCCGGGTGAGAGCGCCGACGGCTTCGCCGGCTCGACCCAGGAGTCAGCGGACTCGGCGGGGCTGATGATGGACACCCTCGCGGTCGTCGACCACTCCGACGGGGGCGGTCTCTCCCGCGCGCACGACGTGCTGCGCGGGAGCAACGAGGGGCTGCTGGTGGCGTTCTTCGGCGATCTCGACGAGGAGCAGGCAGCGGTGGCGGCCAGGATGCGGCAGCGCAGCCGCGGGGCCGTCGCGTTCGTGCTGGACGGCGACGACTGGGCGCGTGGCGGATCCGCCGCGCCTCCCGCGCCGGCCTCCGAGCGCTTGCGCCTGCTGCGCGAAGCGGGATGGACGGCGGTGGCGGTGCCACCCGGGGCGGAGCTCGCCCGGCTGTGGCAGCAGGCGGGCCAGGAGGACTCCGGCGGGCAGTCCACCGCCGCCGGGACGACGACGGGGTTCTCCGGGGGTTGGTCATGAGCGGGCGTACCCGACTGGCGCTGAGCGCCTTCGCGGCCACGATGATGGCGGCAGGGGCCCTGCTGCCCCTGATCGAGACGTCGAAGTGGGTCCTGCATGCCGCGTTCATGCTGGCCGTTCAGTGCGGTGTGGGTGCGCTCGCCCGCCGGTTGCGTCTGGCACGGGTCCTGACGGTCTCCCTCCAGGTGCTCGTCACCCTGCTGACGCTGACCGTGGCGTTCGCCAGGGAGCACGCCCTGTTCGGTGTGCTGCCCGGCCCCCAGGCGGTCCGGCATCTCGCCGATCTGCTGAGCGCGGGCGCCGAGGACGTCAGCAGGTACGCCATTCCCGCACCGGCGACGGACGGCATCCGGCTGATGCTGATCGGCGGAGTGCTGCTGATCGGACTCACCGTGGACGTCCTGGCGGTGACCTGCCGCGCCGCGGCTCCGGCAGGTCTGCCGCTGCTCGCGCTCTACTCGGTCGCGGCGGGCCTTTCCGACGGCGGTGCGGGATGGCTCTGGTTCCTGCTCGCCGCGTGCGGCTATCTGCTTCTCCTGCTGGCCGAGGGCCGGGACCGGCTGTCCCGGTGGGGGCGGGTCTTCGGCGGTGTGTCCCGCACGTCGGGCGGTCTGGCGGCCGGCCTGGGCGGGGCCGGGTCCACCCAGGCGCCGGTGCGTACGGGGCGGCGCATCGGCGCGGCGGCGCTGGGCATCGCGCTGGCCGTGCCCGCGGCCCTGCCCGCACTGGACGGCGGGCTGCTGGGCGGCACCGGCGGCGGGTCGGGCAAGACAGGCGGCGGGGGCACGATCTCCGCGGTGAACCCGCTGGTCTCGCTGCAGAACAACCTCAATCAGCCGGAGAACCGGGAGGTGATGTCGTACCGCACCAACTCCGGGAGTCCGCAGGACTTCTATCTGCGCATCCTCGCCCTGGATCAGTTCAACGGCGGCGAGTGGCGTCCGTCGACCCGTCGCCTGAGCGACGTCCCGGACCGGCTGCCGCAGCCGGCGGGACTGGACGGGGATGTCGCCGTCACGGAGATCCGGACGAACATCACGGCATCACGCTCGTACCAGCAGACGTATCTGCCGCTCCCCTACCCGGCGAGCGAGGTGGACGTCCAGGGCCGCTGGCGGTACGAACCGGAGGGGCGCACCCTCGTCGGCGACGACGGCCAGACGACGCGCGGCGCGCGGTACGAGGTCAGCAGTCTGGTGGTGGAGCCGACGGCCGCACAGCTCGCCGCTGCGAGGCCGCCTCGTGCGGATGTGGCCCGTGAGTACACACGGGTTCCCTCGTCGCTTCCCGATGTGGTCGAGGAGACCGCCGAGCGGGTGACCGCGGGGTCCGCCAACGACTACGAGCGTGCCGTGAAGCTGCAGGACTGGTTCGCGTCGGAGGGCGGTTTCCGGTACGACACGACGGTGACGTCGGGGACCGGCACGGCGGCGATCGAGCGGTTCCTGAACGACAGGGAGGGCTTCTGCGTCCACTTCTCCTTCACGATGGCCGCGATGGCCAGGACCCTGGGCATCCCGGCGCGGGTCGCGGTGGGCTTCACGCCCGGCACGGTCCAGGCGGACGGCTCGGTCTCGGTCGGGCTGCGGGATGCGCACGCCTGGCCCGAGCTGTACTTCGAGGGCGTGGGCTGGACCCGCTTCGAGCCGACGCCCTCCCGGGGCAGCACTCCCGCTTACACCCTGCCGGACGCACCCTCCCAGGATCCGAGCGATCCCGCGCTGCCGGCGGACGGTGCCTCCGCGGCGCCCACGGCCGCCCCCTCCGCATCGGAGTCCTGCCCCGCGCAGATGCGCCTGCAGGGCGAGTGCGGTGCGTCCGTGGCTACCGGAGCGGCGGATTCCGACGATCCGGGCTCACCGGCGGGCGCGGTGATCCTGTGGGTGCTCGGCTCCCTGGTGGTGCTCACGCTCCCGCTGGTGCCGATGCTCTGGCGGGTACGGGCCCGCGGCCGCCGGCTCGGTTCCTCGGGCAGCCGTTCGCCCGCTGACGCGGCGGCCAGGGTGATGGCCGCCTGGCGGGAGATCACCGATACGGCCTGGGACCACGGCATCCCGCCGGACGAGTCGCAGACCCCTCGCAAAGCCGCGGCACGTGTCGTACGGCTGGGTGGCCTCGACGGACCGGCGGCCACCGCGGTCCACCGGGCGGCGGGGGCGGTGGAGCAGGTGCTGTACGCACCCGAGCCGGGCGCGGTCTCGGTATCGGCCGGGGATGTGCGGGCCGTCCGGGCCGCGCTGTCGGCGTCGGCCGGACGTTGGGGCAGGCTGCGGGCGGCGTTCGCGCCCCGTTCGGCCGTCCGGGTGGTCTGGGCGGTCTCGGAACGCCGGACGGAGATCGGCCGCCGCTGGTCGGACCGCACGGAACGCGGCCGCTGGGCGGCGCGGCTGCGCCGCCCGTCACGGCAGCAGGGCTGATCCCCCGGGGGCCGGCTCCCGGCCGGTCCCCAAGGGCGGAGGAAGGTCCCCGGGGCCCGGTGCCGTAGGGGAAACGCGTGAGGGGCGGTCGCTGTGATGCGACCGCCCCTCACGTGTGGGGTCCAGCGTCAAGTTCTCGGTGTGTGCGGTCCGCTTCCGGGGCCGGTGGCCGATCCTGCCCACCGCCGGCCGGGAAGCGGCATGCTCACTGGCCCTGTTCGTCGCGGCGGCGCTGCCACCGCTGTTCGATCCGGTTCATCATCGACCGGCGCTGCCTGGGGTGTCGGCTTTCGCCTTCGCCCCCGCTCGCACTCCCCGCCGGTTGCTGCTCACCGGGCTTCGGCGCCTTGCGCCATCCGGTGACCGCCAGCACGGCGCAGCCCAGCATGACGAGGAATCCCGCCACGCTGACCCAGGTCTGCTGGAAAACCATTCCGGCCATGAGGAGTGCGATACCCACCAGAAAACCGGCCACCGCCTGGTAGACCCGTCGCCGGGTGTACCTGCGCAGCCCGCTTCCCTCAAGCGCTGTAGCGAACTTGGGATCTTCGGCGTACAGCGCTCGCTCCATCTGCTCGAGCATTCGCTGCTCGTGCTCCGAGAGCGGCACGGAGTCCTCCTCGTCGTCGGCCGCGGGGGCGACCGGTATGCGGCCCTTCCAGGATAGGCAGGGATTCGCCCCCGTGAAACCCGCCCTCTAGCCATAGCCAGTCCGGACCGCCATTTCGGCTCGGCTGCTGAGGCGTAGATTCCCCGACCTCCGATCCGTCATGCCGGATGGTGTCACCCGATCATACGGGGCTCGCGGCGCGATCGGGTGTTCTAGGCCGTACTCCATCTGCAGCTGCGTTGCTGATCAGCCGTGCTGCCGTTGCTTTCGCGCCCGTACTCCGGTGGTGTCACCGCCCGGCTCAGGCGCGCTTCTCACCAAGAACGTGCAGCTGGGTCGCCACCGAGTGGAACGCCGGCAGTTCCGCGACTGCCGCCTCCAGCCGGAGGAGCTCCTCCATCGCGCCCGGTTCGGTGTCCACGAGAACGCCCGGCACGAGGTCGGCGAAGACCCGTACCCCGTGGACCGCGCCGACCTCGACGCCCGCGGCGTCGACCAGTCCGGTCAGCTGGTCGGCCGTGAACCTGCGGGGCACCGGGTCACCGTCGCCCCAGCGCCCGGAGGGGTCCGTCAGGCCGTGCCGGGCCTCGGCGAAGTGTCCGGCGAGCGCCCTGGCCAGGACGGCCCCGCCGAGGCCGGCGCCGAGCAGGCTGAGCGCACCGGACGGGCGGAGCGCGTCGACCGCGTTCCGTACGCCTTCGGCGGGGTCGTCCACGTACTCCAGGACTCCGTGGCACAGGACCGCGTCGTAGCCGGCGCGGTCCACCACTTCGAACAGGCCGAGGATGTCGCCCTGGACACCCTGGACCCGGTCGGCGACGCCGGCCTCCTCGGCGCGGCGCTCCAGCGCGAACAGGGCGTTCGGGCTGGGGTCGACGACGGTGACCCGGTGGCCGAGCCGGGCGACGGGCACCGCGAAATTGCCGGTGCCGCCGCCGGTGTCCAGCACGTCCAGGGCTTCCCTGCCGGTCGCCTTGACCCGGCGCTCGAGAGCGTCCTTGAGGACCTCCCAGACCACGGCGGTACGGAGGGAGGCGCGGGGGCGCAGCTGGTCCGACACGGCAGTTGACTCCTCGGCACGGTGCCGCCACGGACGGCGGAGCGTGAACAGTGCAGGTGATACGGGTGCTCTCCACCCTATGGCCTCGCACCGTCCTCGCGGTCACTCCGTGTCGGGCCGCCGCCCCGGGCCGTCCTTCCGCGGCTGCGGAAGGACGGGCTGGAGGATCAGCAGCCGCTCGACCAGGCGCAGGAACATGGCCGCGTCGCGCAGCAGATCGTCGGCGTCGCGGCTGGTCGCCGCGCCGGGTATGCCCGCCTCCGCCCGGGCCCTGCGCCGGGCCCCGGAGGCGAACAGGGCGCTCCACTCGGTGAGTTCCGGCGCGATGTCCGGAAGGACTTCCCAGGCGCTGCGGATCCGCTCCCTGCGGCGCCTGCTGGTCTCGGGCCGCCCGCGGGCGGCGAGCACGGCGGCCGCGGTGCGCAGTGCGGCGAGGTGTGCGGTGGCGTACCGCTCGTTGGGCACGTCGAGCACGGCGGCCTCGTCCAGGCCCGCGTGGGCCTGGACGAGCAGATCGAGTGCGGCGGGCGGCGCCGTGGCGCGGCGCGGAACGGGGTGGACGTCGGTTGCCGGACCGGTCGGTGACGGGGCAGGGCTGCCTGCGCGGCGCCGCGGGGCGGCGGCTGCGGACGAGCTGGCCATGACGAGCCTCCTGTCGTCGTGTGACGGCTCCGTGGCCGTATGTGTCCATGGTGACGGCCCCCACTGACAATCCCTCAGGACCCGCCTCCGACCAGGCACTTTTGCTTCGAGCGCGAGTTCGGGTAGGTTTTTTGCACTGACTGGTCAGTGCAACAAAATGGGGTGGGATCGTGGACAGCCCGCACGGGGTGGCGCTGAGCGCCGAAGACTTCGGACTGAAGGGGCCACGCGGCTGGGCCTTCCGGGGAGTGGAGTTCACCGCCGGTTCCGGATCGCTCGTCGCGGTCGAGGGACCTTCCGGATCCGGCCGTACGTGTCTGCTGCTCGCGCTCACGGGCCGGATGCGTTCCACTCAGGGGCACGCCGAGGTGGGCGGCGAGCGCCTGCCCGGCCGGCTCGCCGCCGTACGCGGGTGCAGCGCGCTGGGCCCGGTCCCCGGGGTCAGCGAACTGGACCCCTCCTTCACGGTCGCCGAGCACCTGCGGGAGCGTGCCCTGCTGCGGCGCCGCTTCGACGGTTCGCCGCGTTCCCTGCTACGGCCCCGCGCCGAACGCGCCGCCACGGCGCGGGCGACGATCGACACCGCGCTGGCGGCGGCGGGACTGGACCTGGCCGCTCTGCCCAAGGCCGAACGGACCTCCGTGCGCGACCTGGAGCGCCTGGAGGCCCTGCGCCTGTCCGTCGCCCTCGCCCTGATGAGCCGCCCGCGGCTCCTCGCCGTGGACGACACCGACCTCAAGCTCTCCGCCACGGACCGCTCGCGGGCCTGGGAGCTGCTGCGCACCCTCGCGGACGGCGGGACCACGGTGCTGGCCGTGTGCAGCGAGGCGCCCGAGGAAGCCCTCACCGTGCGCACCCGCCCGGCGGGCGAGGCGGAAACGCCCGCCGACGACACGACGACGGAGAAGGAGACGGCCGATGCGATCGCCGGAACTGGCCGCGCTTGAGCTGCGGAGGTTCGGCAGGGGCCGGATGCCGCGCGCCGCACTCGTGGCGCTCCTCCTGCTGCCCCTGCTGTACGGGGCGCTCTACCTCTGGTCGTTCTGGGACCCGTACGGGCGGCTCGACCGCGTCCCCGTCGCGCTGGTCAACGACGACAAGGGCACGAGAACCGGGGGCGAACGTCTCGCGGCCGGGGACGAGATCGCCGGCCGGCTGCTCGACTCCAAGGTCTTCGACTGGCACGAGGTCGGCTCCGCGGAGGCGGAGCGGGGCGTCGAGGACGGGACGTACTACCTCTCGCTGACCATGCCCGCGGACTTCAGCGAGCGAATCGCGTCGAGCGCCGGGGACTCACCCGGGACGGGCGCCCTTCAGGTCCGCACGAACGACGCCAACAACTACATCGTCGGGCAGATCTCCAGGACGGTCTTCGCCGAGGTCCGCAGCGCCGCTTCGGCCAAGGCCTCGCGCGGCTTCCTGGACCGGATCTTCATCGACTTCTCGGGTCTGCACGACGCGACCGCGAAGGCCGCCAAGGGGGCCGACGACCTCGAGAGCGGCCTCACGAAGGCGAAGAAGGGCTCCAAGGACCTCGCGGACGGTCTCAAGGACGCCAAGTCGGGCAGCGGCACGCTCTCCACCGGCATCACCGAGCTGGACAAGGGCGCGGGTGACCTGGAAACGGGGTCCCGGCAGGTCGCGGGCGGCACCCAGCTGCTCGCCGACAAGGTCAACGCGGTCGCGGCGGACGTACGCCCCTTCCTCAAGGACAACGGCAAGGCCATCGGGGACACCGCCCGGCTGGTCGCCGACTCCTCGAAGGCCGTGCGGGACAACCTCGGCCTGCTGGCCGAAGCGGCGCCCACCGCCTCGGCCGCCGCCCACACCGCATCCGACGACCTGGCCGAGGTGTACCGCCTCCGCTGCGAGGAGCAGCCACTGCCCGACCCGGGGATCTGCCCGCAGCTGCAGCGCGCCAGGACCGCGGCGGCGGATGTCGCGGACGTCTCCGACGACGTGAACGCCCTGGTCACCAACCAGAAGGGCGACCTGACGAAGCTGCGCGCCCAGCTGGCCGGCCTGGAGAAGCAGGCCGACGCCCTGGCGAAGCGTTCGCCGAATCTGGACACGGACCTGGAGTCCGCCGTCGCGCGCATCAACAAGCTCAACACCGGGGCGCACAAGGTCGCCAAGGGCGCCGACGCGCTCCACACCGGTCTCGGCACCGCCAGGACGGGCGCCGGGGACCTGAACACCGGCGTCAAGAAGCTGGACACCGGCGCCAAAGCCCTGAAAAGCGGTCTGTACCGACTGGGTGACGGCTCCGCGACGCTCGCCCAGGGCCTGAACGACGGCGTCGGCAAGATCCCCGACTACGACAAGGAGGACCGTGACGCCCGTACGGGTGTCATGGCCGACCCCGTGCGGCTGGCCTCCTCCTCGCTGCACGCGGCACCCAACTACGGCACCGGCTTCGCCCCGTACTTCATCCCGCTCTCGCTCTGGGTGGGCGCGATGGTGGCGTACATGCTGATCCAGCCGCTCAACCGCCGGGCGCTCTCAGCCGGCGCCCCGGCCTGGCGCATCGCCTTTGCGGGCTGGCTTCCCGTCGCCGCGATCGGTCTGCTCCAGGTCGTCGCCCTGATGTCCGTTCTGCACTGGCGGCTCGGTCTGGAGATGACGCACGCAGCCGGCACGATCGGTTTCCTCGCCCTGGTGACCTGCTGTTTCGCCGCGATCGTGCAGTGGCTGAACGCCCGGTTCGGCGCGGCGGGACGCATTCTCGTCCTCGCGGTGCTGATGCTCCAGCTGACCTCGGCCGGGGGCACGTACCCCGTCCAGACCAGCCCGGGCTTCTTCGGTGCGATCCACCCCTACCTGCCGATGACGTACGTCGTGGACGGGCTGCGCAGGCTGATCACGGGCGGCGGTCTCGGCCCGGTCTGGCAGGCGTGTGCCGTTTTGCTGGCCTTCACCGCGGGCGCCCTGGCGCTGACCGCGCTGTCCGCCCGCCGCAAGCAGGTGTGGACCCTGGACCGGCTGCATCCGGAGCTCAGTCTGTGAGCGCGCCCGGACCTGTGAGAATCGTCGGTATGGACAGCAGTAGCACCACGCGCCGCCAGGCCACCCGGCAGAAGCTCTACGAGGCGGCGGTGACCCTCATCGCGGAGAAGGGCTTCTCCGCGACGACGGTGGACGAGATAGCCGAGCGCGCCGGGGTCGCCAAGGGCACGGTCTACTACAACTTCAAGAGCAAGACCGAGCTGTTCGAGGAGCTGCTGCGGCACGGTGTCGGGCTGCTCACGCAGTCGCTGCGGTCCGCCGCAGAAGCGACGGACGCGCGCGGCGGCACCCGGGTCGAAGCGCTGGACGCGATGATCAGGGCCGGTCTGGTCTTCATCGACCGCTACCCGGCCTTCACCCAGCTGTACGTCGCCGAACTCTGGCGCACCAACCGTGCCTGGCAGTCGACCCTCCTGGTGCTGCGCCAGGAGGCCGTCGCCGTCGTCGAGGAGGTGCTCCGGGAGGGCGTCGCGGGCGGTGAGCTCAGCGAGGAGATCGACATCCAGCTGACGGCCGCCGCGCTGGTCGGGATGGTGCTGGTGGCGGCTCTCGACTGGCAGGCGTTCCAGCCCGAGCGGACGATCGACGACGTGCACTCCGCCCTGTCCCTGCTGCTGCACGGCCGGGTCAGCGGGCGCTGAGAGCCCTGCGGTCCCCATACGCGAGAAACGCCGGTCCGGTGGAATTCGATCCCCCCGAATTCCACCGGACCGGCGTCCCGTACCGTCGCGGAGCCCTCCCCCGTGACCCCGTGTCCCCCGTGGTCCCGGAGCTCCGCGCCGTGCGCCCCCGTTCCGTCCGGGGTGCCGCGCCGTTCCGCCGCCCCGTGCCGGCGGTCCGGGCACCGCGCCCCTTCCGTGGTCTCCACTCTTCCGTCTGCGCAGGTGGGGGCCTATCCGCATCCCTACTCATCTCCCGTACTAGGTAGGGATACTCAGGCCTGTGCGGCCGTACCCACCGGGGCGGGGCCCGACTGGCTACGATCGCGTCCGTGTCCGTACTCCCCCTGGTGTTCACGAGTGGCTGGGCGAGCGGGATCAACGCCTACGCGGTGGTCCTCCTCTTCGGCGTCTTCGGCGCGACCGGCCTCTCCGACGAGGTGCCCGAGTCCCTGCAGCGCACCGATGTGCTCGTAACCGCCGGTGTGCTGTTCCTGTTCGAGGCGGTGGCCGACAAGATCCCGTACGTGGACTCGGCCTGGGACACGGCCCACACGGTGATCCGGCCCGTGTCCGGCGCGGTCGTCGCGGCGCTGCTGGCCGGCGAGAGCGGATCGCTGCCTGAGCTCGCGGCGGGGGCCGTGGGCGGCTCCACCGCTCTGCTGAGCCATCTGGTGAAGGCCGGCACCAGGATGGCGGTCAACACCTCACCCGAGCCGTTCAGCAACGCCGGGGTCAGCATCGCGGAGGATCTCGGCGTCGCCGGGATCATCACCTTCGCGGTCTTCAACCCGGTGGCGGCGGCCGTCGTCGCCGGAGTCCTGTTGCTGCTCGGCCTCGTGACAGTCCTCTTCCTGGCCTCCCGGATCCGCCGGTTCCTGCGCCGCAGGGCGCAGCGCCGCGAGGAGAAACGTATGGCCGGGGCGGGCAGGCGATGGCCTCACGACTGAAGTGTCGGTGGCACCCCTTAGGGTCACTGACATGGCACGAATTGCGGTGATCGGCGCCGGGACCGGCGCGATGGCGGCGGCCGCCCGGCTCTCCGTGGCAGGCCACCGGGTGACGGTGTACGAGCGGACGGAGACCTACGGCGGCTCGCTCGGCCGATATGCCCGTGACGGCTTCGTCTTCGACACCGGACCGGGGCTGTTGCATCTGCCCGCGGTCTACCGCGACCTGTTCGTGAAGACGGGCAAGGAAAGCCTGGAGCAGTGCGTCACGCTCACCCAGGTCGACCCGGCGAGCCGCCACCTGTTCGCCGACGGCACCGCGGTGTCGCTGCCCAACGCCTCACGTGCCGGAGTGGTCGGCGCGCTGGACCGCGCGCTCGGCGCGGGCGCCGGGGCCCGGTGGGGGGACTTCCTGGACCGTGCCGGCACCGCCTGGAACCGATCGCGGAGACCGCTGCTGGAGGAGCCTCTGCCCGAGGACCGGCAGGTGCTGGGCCGCGACCCCTATCCTTCGGTGCGCCTGCGCAGACTGCTGCGCGCCGCCCGGCAGGCGGGGACGGTGGCGGAGGTGGGCGCCTGGGAGCTGGGCGACCCCCGTCTGGCGGCCCTGCTCGACGGGTACGCCCTGTCGTACGGACTCGACCCGCGCCGCGCCCCGGCCGCCGCCGCCCTCCTGCCGTACATGGAGGAGACCTTCGGCAGCTGGTACGTCGCCGGGGGCATGCGCGCGCTGGCCGACGCGGTGTACGAGCGGTGCCTGGCGCGCAGGGTGGAGTTCGTCTTCGGCGCCGAGGCCGTCCGGGTGTCCGAGAAGGACGGGCGGGCGGCAGGGATCGAACTGGCGGACGGCGGGAGCGTGGAGGCCGATCATGTGGTCCTGGGCGCGCAGCCGTCGGCCGGGCTCCTGCCGGCAGGGGAGGAGCGGTCCGCCGGGGCGGACGGAGTTCCGGTGCCGGGCCGTTTCCTCGTCCTGCTGTCACTGCGCGGCGCCCGCGAGGCCGGCGCCGCGCATCGGACCGTGGTGCACACCGTGGACCCGGTCGCGGAGCAGGAAGCGGTGTTCGGCGGCCGGACGGTGGAGCAGCCGACGGTGACGGTGCTGCGTCCGGACGACCCGGCCACCCGCCCCGACGCGGAGCACGAGGCGGTGACCCTGACGGTGACGGTCGCACCGCACGGTCCGGTCGACTGGGCGGACGCGGCGCTGCGCGAGCGGTTCGCGGACGCGGTGGTCGGCCGGGCCGCCGAGGCGGTTCCCGGCCTCCGCGAGCGGATACTCCACGCCGAGGTGCGCACGCCCGCCGAGACCGCGGGTGACACGGGCGCCGAGGGCGGTTCGGTGCCCGCCCCGGCTCTGGCCGGGGCGGGGGGCGCATATCTGCACGCCGGGAACCGCACCCCCCTGCCGGGGCTGTATCTGGCGGGCGGCTGGTCGCATCCCGGCGGCGGGCTGGCCCACGCCGGGATGTCGGGTGCCCTGGTCGCCGGACTCGTCGTGGAGGGGGACGGCTTCCGCGGCTCCCAGTGAGCCGCGGAAGGTGCGTCGGCTGTCGGCCGGCAGGTCAGTAGCGGTACTGCTCGTTCTGGCCGGTGTCGTATCCGTTCCCGTACGGGGCCGGCTGGACGGGTGCTTCGGGCGGCATCGGGGGGTACTGGTCGTTCTCGCGCTGCTGCGGAACCCACACCCCGCCCGGCGGGGTGTCCGTGTACTGCCCGGCGTACGGGTCGGTGGGCTGCTGCCCGGCGCCGTAGGAGGCGCCGTTGCCGTAGTTGTCGTGCGCGGCGTACTGCCCGGTGCCGTTGGTGGTGTCCGTGCCGATGTAGGGGTCGGAGTAGGCCGCGTAGCCCGCCGGGTCGCTGCCGTGGCCGTACTGGCCGGCGTAGGTGCCCTGGTCCTGGTAGGTGTCCTGGCCCTGGTAGCCCCCCTGGCCGCCATAGGGATCCTGGGCTGGCTGCTGGCCGTAGCCGGTGTACGGGTCGTAGGCGGCGTACTGCTGCTGCTCGCCGTGCTGGTCCTGCCGGTCACCCCCGCCGGCCGGTGCGGGGTCGGTGTAGACGCCGTACTGTCCGGTGTCGTCCGGCAACGGCTCAGGTGCGTAGACCGCCTGGGGGGCGGCCTCCGCCTGCTGGGCGGAGGCCTCGTACTCCAGGTCGGAGACCTCGAGTGTGGGCTTCGTGCCGCCCGCCCTCCGGCGACGACGGCTCTCGCCGGGGCTGCCGCCTATGGCCCATCCCGTCGAGAAGCCACGCCTGAAGGAGAGCGTCACATACGTCTGGCCCGTCGCGAAGGCGATCGCCCCGATGATGATCACCAGCACGGAGGGGATCAGGACACCGAGGACCACGCCGAGGAAGCCCGCGAAGGCGAGCAGCCGCCAGCGCAGACGTGCCTTGTACTGCAGGAGCACCTCGCCCAGCAGCCACAAGGCCACTATGCCGAATGCGATGTAGAGGACCGTCCAGCCCACGCCCGCCCCCTCCTACGGCCACCGCCCCGGATCGTGGCGGGTACGGCCGGGTCACGACTGCTTGTGCAGTCCGAGATTCTCGTAGATCTCGAGTGTCGCCGTCGAGTTGTTGAGCGTGATGAAGTGCAGCCCCGGGACTCCCTCGGAGAGCAGTTTCGCGCAGAACTCCGTGGCGAACTCGATGCCAATGGAGCGTACAGCGGCCGGGTCGTCCTTGGCGGCGAGGATGCGTTCTTTCAGCGCGGAAGGCAGGGACGCGTTACTGAGCTGCGCGAATCTCTCCAGCTGTTTGACGCTGGTGAGCGGCATGACCTCGGGAATGACCGGAGTGTCGCAACCCGCAGCGACCACACGGTCACGCATCTGCAGATAGCTTTCCGGCTGGAAAAACATCTGGGTGATCGCGTAGTCGGCACCGGCGCGGCACTTGTCCACGAAATGACGGATGTCGGAGTCCCAGTCGGCGGACCGCGGATGCATTTCGGGGAATGCTGCGACGCCGACGCAGAAATCACCGGCTTCCTTGATCAGCCGGACGAGATCCGCCGCGTACCGCACGCCCTGCGGGTGCTCGATCCAGTCACCCATCGGGTCGCCGGGCGGGTCTCCCCGCACCGCCAGGATGTTGCGGATCCCGGCATCGGCGTACTGCCCGACCATGTTGCGCAGTTCGGCGACGGAGTGGTCGACGGCGGTCAGGTGCGCGACCGGGGTGAGCGTGGAGTCCGCGGCGATCTGCTGGGTCGCCCGGACCGTCCCGGCGCGGGTCGAACCACCGGCCCCGTACGTCACGGAGACGAAGCTCGGCCCCACCGCCTCGACCCGGCGCAGGGCGTTCCAGAGATTCCGCTCGCCCTTCTCGGTCTTGGGCGCCCAGAACTCGAACGAGAACAACGTCTCGCCGGTCGCGAGCATCTCCCCCACGGTCCGCGCGTGATCTGTCCTGGTGGAAGGTGTGCCAAGGGCCATACCGGGAGGTTAACCAGGGCCAGGCGGTACCCCAACCGCAGGGGGAGAATTGCCCGAAATGAGGAGGCTTTTGTCCACCCTTCGGACAGCCCTTCGCACAGTCGGCGCCCCGAGGGCCGGGCCGCCGTTCAGACGGCGCGTGCCCGGACGCGTCGCGCGAGCGCGGCGGCCGCCGCGCCCGGATCCGCCGCCTCGGTGATCGCCCGCACGACGACGACACGTCGTGCGCCGGCGTCCAGCACCTCGTCCAGATTGCCGGCGTCGATCCCGCCGATGGCGAACCACGGGCGCGCCGTACCGAGCGAGGCGGCGTAGCGCACGAGGCCGAGGCCGGGGGCGTGCCTGCCGGGTTTGGTCGGGGTCGGCCAGCAGGGGCCCGTGCAGAAGTAGTCGACGCCCGCCTCGGTGACGGCAGCGTCGACCTCGGCCTCGGCGTGGGTGGAGCGGCCGATCACGACGTCGCCGCCGATGACGGCGCGGGCGGCGGGCACCGGCAGATCACCCTGCCCGAGGTGCAGAACGTCGGAGCCGATGGCATGGGCGACATCGGCCCGGTCGTTCACCGCGAGGAGCGCGCCGTGGCGCTCGCAGGCGTCGGCGAACACCGCGAGGTGTTCGAGCTCCTCGGCCGCCTCCATGCCTTTGTCGCGCAGCTGGACGATGTCCACTCCGCTGGACAGCACCGCGTCGAGGAACTCGGGGAGGTCACCCTGCCGCTTGCGGGCGTCCGTGCACAGGTAGAGCCGGGCGCCGGAGAGCTGAGAGTGAGACGTGGACATGACGATTTCCCCCGTCGATGTGTCGATGGATCACTGATGCGGCGACGAATCGCCCTTTCGTCGATGGATCGCCGTGCCGGCGAGCCCGGTAACGGCGGAGTGCGGGCCGCGTGTGCCACGGCCCGCACCCCACTCACGGTCGTCCGGTCAGACGGCGAGCGCCTGGGCCCGGCGCTTCACCTCCGTACCGCGATTCTCGCTCAGGGCCTGCGCGGGGGTGCCGGGCAGGGTCGGGTCGGGGGTGAAGAGCCAGTCCAGCATCTCTTCGTCGTTGTAGCCGTCGTCCCTCAGGAGCGTCAGGGTCCCTGCGAGACCCTTGACCACCTTGTCGCCGTCGATGAAGGCGGCAGGCACCTGGAGCGTCCGGTTCTCACCACGTCGTACGGCGATGAGCTGGCCTTCCTTCACCAGCTGCCGTACACGCGTCACCTCGACATCGAGCATTTCCGCGATGTCGGGAAGGTGGAGCCAGGCGGGGACGAGAGCATCGATCTTTGCGTCAATCTCGGTCACAAGGACAAGCGTGCCATCCCGGACCGACAGTCGGTACCCGGGCCGACCGTACGCGGCCGTCACGGCCCCTGGACGACCGTCGATTTCAGCGGTACGGAGGAGTCGGCGGCGCGGGCCGGATCGATCCGTGCCCCGGCTTCGAGGAGCTTGCGCCCCTGCGCCAGGTCGCGCACCCTGCCGACGGCCAGCACCGCGACCAGGACGCCCTCCCGCAGCCAGCAGACCGTCCAGGACTCCTCTGCGGGGTCGCCCCGCCACAGCAGCGTGTCGGCATGGTCGTGGTGACCGGCGTACTGCACGAAGCGGCCGAACTGCTCGGACCAGAAGTAGGGCACCGGGTCGTACGTCCCGGCCGCGCCCTCCACGAGGGCGGCGGCGACCGTCCAGGGCCCCTGGAGGGCGTTGTCCCAGTGGTGGACCAGGAGCCTCTCCCCGTAGCGGGCGGAGGGGAAGGAGGCGCAGTCGCCCACCGCGTAGACATCGGGCAGGGACGTGCGCAGAGAGCTGTCCGCGGTGACCGAGCCGTCCGGTCCGAGCGCGATGCCCGAGCCCGAGAGCCACGCGGTGGCGGGGCGGGCGCCGATGCCCACGACCACCGCTCCGGCGGGGATCACCCGGCCGTCCGCCAGGTGGACCGCGCCCTCTTCGACGCGTGCGACCCGGGCGCCGGTGAGGAGCTCGGCTCCGCTCTCGGCGTACCAGCGGGCCATCGGAGCGGCGACCTCGGCGGGCAGCGTGCCCGCGAGGGGGCGGTCCGCGGCCTCGACGACGGTGACCGCGCAGCCGGCCACGCGGGCCGCGGTGGTGAACTCGGCGCCGATCCAGCCCGCTCCGACGACGACCACGTCGTGCCGGCGTTCCAGGACGGGCCGCAGCCGTGCGGCGTCGTCGAGGGTGCGCAGCAGATGGACGCCTGGCACCCCCTCGGAACCGGGCAGCCCGACGGGTTCCGCGCCGGTGGCGAGGACCAGCACGTCATAAGGAACGGGGCCCGCGAGGGTGTCCAGCTCATGCGCCTCGGCACGCAGGCCGGCCACGTCGACGCCCAGGCGCAGCGTGATGTCCAGCGCCTCGAAGTCGATGTCGAAGGCGGAGTCCTCGGCCTTGCCGAGCAGGACCGCCTTGGACAGCGGCGGCCTGTCGTACGGCTGGTGCGGCTCGGCTCCGATCAGCGTGACCGGGCCCGTGAAGCCCCGTTGACGCAGGGCCACGGCTGTCTGCACGCCGGCCATGCCGGCCCCCACGATCACGACTCCGTGCGGCCGCTGTCCCACTGCCGTGTCCTTCGTCTGCTCGCTCACCCGTCCACCCTAGACACCCGACGCGTCGTCAGCTCGCGAGCTCCTCCACCACGCTCGTCCCGCTGCCCTCCTGGGACTCCCACTCCCACCGCTCGTCCAGCCGGACCCGGCCGTCCGGCAGGTCCACGACGGTCGAGACGCAGTGCCCGGAGGAGGTCGTCCCGTCCTGCTTCAGCTGGACGTACCGGAAATCGAGGGTGTCCGCGTCCCGGGTGCCGACGAGGTGGCCGCGGACGACGTCACCGCCCGCGTACTCGGCCCAGATCCGCCCCTCCCGCTCGTGGTAGGTGAACTTGGTCCGGGTGCCGACCTGACCGGGGGCCTGGTCGGCGACGGGCGAGAGGACGAGTCCGTCAAGTGAACGGGCCACGGGTACGGCTCCCTTACTGGCTGCGGGTGGCGGGGTTTAGGCTGGCCACCGTAAAGCACTCGCGGGAGTCCGGGCGTACCGGGCTGAGAGGGAGGCTGGCCGGCCTCCGACCGTACGAACCTGATCCGGGTCATGCTGGCGAAGGGAGGGGCTGGACGCCCATGCGCATCTCCGCAGACAGTTCCGACGTCCTGGTCGTCGGAGGCGGCATCATCGGTCTGGTGACCGCCTGGCGGTCGGCCCAGCACGGCCTGCGCACCACGCTGGCCGACCCGGCACCGGGCGGCGGGGCGGCCCAGGTCGCGGCCGGGATGCTCGCCGCCGTCACCGAACTCCACTACGGCGAACAGATGCTGCTCGGCCTCAACGTGGCTTCCGCCGCGCGCTATCCGGCGTTCGTGGCCGAGCTGGAGGAGGCGAGCGGGCAGGAGACGGGCTTCCGCGCCTGCGGCACCCTGTCCGTCGCGCTGGACTCCGACGACCGGGCGCATCTGCGGGAGCTGCACGCTCTGCAGCTGCGTTCGGGGCTGGAGTCCGAGTGGCTGAGCGGGCGCGAGTGCCGCCGTCTGGAACCGATGCTCGCCCCCGGCGTACGCGGCGGGCTGCGGGTCGACGGCGACCACCAGGTGGATCCCCGACGGCTGGCCTCGGCGCTGGTCACGGCCTGCGAACGGGCGGGGGTCGTCCTCCACCGCACCTGGGTCCGGCGGCTCTCCGTCACGGCCGGCCGCGCGACGGGAGCCGTCCTCGCGGACGGTACGGAGCTCGTCGCCGGCCAGGTGGTTCTCGCCGGCGGCAGCCTCAGCGGCAGGCTCGAGGGGCTGCCCGAGGCCGTCGTGCCGCCGGTACGCCCGGTCAAGGGGCAGGTGCTGCGGCTGACCGTGCCGCCCGCGTACGCCCCCTTCCTCAGCAGGACGGTGCGGGCCGTCGTGCGCGGCAGCCAGGTCTATCTGGTCCCGCGCGCCGACGGTGAGCTGGTGGTCGGCGCGACCACCGAGGAGCAGGGCTGGGACACCACGGTCACCGCGGGCGGGGTCTACGAACTGCTGCGTGACGCCCATGAGCTGATGCCCGGCATCACCGAGCTTCCGCTGACCGAGACCAGGGCCGGTCTGCGGCCCACCACGCCGGACAACGCGCCGCTGCTGGGTCCCACGGCGCTGCCCGGCCTGCACCTCGCCACCGGACACCACCGCAACGGAGTGCTGCTCACTCCCGTCACCGGCGATGTGATGGCCCAGGTACTGACCACCGGCGAACTGCCCGAGGTGGCCCGTCCCTTCACGCCGGACCGCTTCGGTCCGGCCCGCCGATCCCTCTCCCCCGCCCCGGCGCCCCAGGAGCAGCCCGCATGACAGAGCCCGTACCCACCTCCGTGTCCGTGTCCGTCAACGGGGAGTACCGCAGCGTCCCCGCCGGGACCCCGCTGGACGCCCTGGTCGCGACCCTGACCGTAGCCCCCTCCGGGGTCGCCGCCGCGGTCAACGAGGCCGTCGTGCCGCGCGGCCGGTGGTCCGCCACCGCGCTCGCCGACGGTGACCGGGTCGAGGTCCTCACCGCGGTCCAGGGAGGCTGACCATGTCCGACGATCTCTTCACCCTCGGTTCCACGACGTTCTCCTCACGGCTGATCATGGGGACGGGCGGGGCGCCCAGCCTCGACGTGCTGGAGCGCTCCCTGATCGCCTCGGGCACCGAGCTGACCACCGTGGCGATGCGCCGGCTCGACCCGACCGTGCAGGGTTCGGTGCTCTCCGTGCTGGAACGCCTCTCCATCCAGGTCCTGCCGAACACCGCGGGCTGCTTCACCGCGGGCGAGGCCGTGCTGACCGCCCGGCTGGCCCGGGAGGCGCTGGGCACCGACTGGATCAAGCTGGAGGTCGTGGCCGACGAGCGGACCCTGCTGCCCGACCCGATCGAGCTGCTGGACGCCGCCGAGACCCTGGTCGACGACGGCTTCACGGTCCTGCCGTACACCAACGACGACCCCGTCCTGGCCCGCAAGCTCCAGGATGTGGGGTGCGCGGCCGTCATGCCGCTGGGCTCCCCCATCGGCTCCGGGCTCGGTATCCGCAACCCGCACAACTTCCAGCTGATCGTCGAGCAGGCCGCCGTCCCGGTGATCCTGGACGCCGGGGCCGGGACCGCGTCGGACGCGGCGCTGGCGATGGAGTTGGGCTGTGCCGCGGTGATGCTCGCCTCGGCGGTGACCCGGGCGCAGGAGCCGGAGCTGATGGCGGCGGCGATGCGGCACGCGGTGGACGGCGGGCGCCTGGCGTACCGCGCGGGACGCATCCCGCGCCGCCATTTCGCCGAGGCGTCCTCGCCTGCGGAGGGCCGCGCGGTGCTGGATCCGGAGCGCCCGGCCTTCTGAGATCCGGGCCCGGTGACGGCCTCCCGGTCACAACACGTGCATGTCCCTGTCACGGCTCGGCACCGGAACCGCCCCACGGGCCCCTCGGCACGCCCGTCGTGTCCGTGGCAGCTCGTAGACTCGCTCCGTGGACACGACCCTCCAGGACCCCCTTGTCGGGCAGCTGCTCGACGGCCGCTATCGCATCGATGCGCGCATCGCCGTCGGCGGTATGGCCACGGTCTACCGGGCCATGGACACCCGGCTCGACCGGGTGCTGGCGCTCAAGGTGATGCACCCGGTGCTGGCGGCCGACGCCGCGTTCGTCGAACGCTTCATCCGCGAGGCCAAGTCCGTCGCCCGGCTCGCCCACCCCAATGTGGTGGCCGTCTTCGACCAGGGCGCCCAGGGCGCGTACGTGTACCTGGCGATGGAGTACGTCGCGGGGTGCACCCTGCGCGACGTACTGCGCGAGCGCGGGGCGCTGCAGCCCCGGGCCGCGCTGGACATCCTCGAACCGGTCCTGGCCGCCCTCGGCGCCGCGCACCGCGCGGGCTTCGTCCACCGCGACATGAAGCCGGAGAACGTCCTGATAGGGGACGACGGCCGGGTGAAGGTCGCCGACTTCGGTCTCGTACGCGCTGTGGGGACCGCCACGGACACCACGGGCTCCCTCCTGGGCACGGTCTCGTACCTCGCCCCTGAGCAGATCGAGCAGGGCACGGCCGACACCCGGTCCGACGTGTACGCCTGCGGTGTGGTGCTCTACGAGATGCTGACCGGTGGCAAGCCCCACGCCGGGGACACCGCCGCCCAGGTCATCTACCAGCATCTGAACGAGGACGTCCCGGCGCCGTCCGGCGCCGTCCCCGGTCTGGCCGCGGGGCTGGACGAGCTGGTGGCCGCCGCGACCGCGCGCAACCCCGACGTCCGTCCGCTCGACGCCGTGGCCCTGCTCGCGAAGTCCCGCGGGATACGGGCGGCGCTCACCGAGGAGCAGCTCGACGCGATGCCTCCGCAGGCCCTCGCGGAGGTGCACGACGCCGCCGAGGACCGTACGAGCGTGATCCCCAGGGTGATCCCGGCCGGCCAGGGCACCGCCCACCACACCAGTCGGCTGGAGATGCCACCGGCCCTGCCCCAGGAGCCCGGACACGGGCGGCGCGGCCCCTTCGCCGGCCGCGTGAACCGGCGCGGGACGCTCGCCGTGCTCGTCGCCGTCCTGCTGGTGCTGGGGGTCGGCTCGGGCGTCTGGTACATCAACTCGGGTCAGTTCACCCGGGTCCCCTCCCTCCTGGGCCAGACCCAGAGTGCTGCCGAGAAGCGGCTGGCGGACGAGGGGCTCGATCTGAAGCGTGTCGAGCGGGCCTACAGCGACACGGTGAAGCGCGGCACGGTGATCAGTAGCGATCCGGGCTCCGGTGAGCGGATCCGGGGCAACGACGCGGTGAAGCTGGTGATCTCGCGCGGCCCGGAGATCGTGAAGGTCCCCGATGTGGAGGGCCTCTCACTCGGTGACGCCCGGCGCGAGCTGAAGAAGGCGGGGCTCACGCCCGGAATGGTGACCCGGGAGTTCAGCGAGGACATCGCCCGGGGCGAGGTGATCCGTACGGATCCGGCCATGGGTACCGAGCGTCATCCCGACTCCGCGGTCGCCCTGGTCGTCAGCAAGGGCAGCCCGGTCGACGTGCCCGACGTCACGGGACTCGGCATCGAGGAGGCCACGGCCGAGCTGGATGAGGCGGGGCTCGATGCGAAGGTGCTGCCCGAGCGGGTCAACTCCCCCGAGGCCCAGGGTGAGATCGCCCGGCAGACGCCCGGCGGCGGCGCGGAGGCGGCCGAGGGTGACACCGTGGAGCTCACGGTCTCCAAGGGCCCGCGCATGCTCCAGGTCCCCGATGTCACGGGCAAGGACGTCGACGAGGCCCGGAGCGCACTGGAGGAGGCGGGGTTCGAGGTCAAGGTCGACCGGCCGTTCCTCTCCTTCAGCGACACGATCGGGAGCCAGTCGGTCGAGGGCGGCGAGAAGGCCGCCGAAGGTTCCACGATCACCATCAGGACCAAGGCCCTGTGAACCCCCCGAGGACTGGCAGCACATGCGCAACCCGATAGGCGGTCACGTTCCCGTGGCCGGCGGACTCGCCAAGGTCGGCCTCGACTACGCGCGCGAGCTGGCGGCGGAGACCGTACAGGTCTTCGTCGCCAATCCCCGCGGCTGGGCGACCCCGTCCGGGAACCCGGCGCAGGACGAGCTCTTCCGCGCGGGGTGCGCGGCCCGGTCCGTTCCGGCGTACGTCCATGCCCCGTATCTGATCAACTTCGGCTCGCACACCGAGGCCACGGTCGAGCGGTCGGTCCTGTCGCTGCGCCACTCGCTGCGCCGGGCACGGGCGATCGGCGCCCTGGGCGTGGTGGTGCACACCGGCTCGGCGACCGGCGGACGCCCGCGGGACGAGGCCCTCGCCCAGGTGCGTACGCACATGCTCCCGCTGCTGGACGAGCTGACCCATGACGACGATCCGTTCCTGCTGCTGGAGTCGACGGCCGGGCAGGGCTCCTCGCTCTGCTCGCGGACCTGGGACTTCGGCCCGTACTTCGAGGCCCTGGACTCCCATCCGAAGCTGGGGATCTGCCTGGACACCTGCCACATCTACGCGGCGGGCCACGACCTGACCGGTCCGGCCGGCATGCGGCAGACCCTGGACCTGCTGGTGGACACCGTCGGCGAGGGACGGCTGAAGCTCATCCACGCCAATGACTCCAAGGACGTGGTGGGCGCCCACAAGGACCGGCACGAGAACATCGGGGCGGGGCATATCGGCGCCGAGCCGTTCCGTGAGCTGTTCTCACACCCGGCGACCGAGGGTGTGCCGCTGATCATCGAGACGCCGGGCGGCAAGGAAGGCCACGCGGCGGATGTGGCACGGCTGAAGGATCTCCGCGGCACCCGCTGAAGCCGACGGGGAGGGCGTCAGAGCTCGGGGCCGTCCCCGGGCTCCTCCTGGTAGGAGTAGCGCTGCTCGCTCCACGGATCGCCGATGTTGTGGTAACCGCGCTCTTCCCAGAACCCACGGCGGTCGGCCGTCATGTATTCGATGCCCCGGACCCATTTGGGCCCCTTCCAGGCATACAGATGCGGTACGACCAGGCGTAGCGGGAATCCGTGTTCGGCGGTGAGCAGTTCGCCGTCCTTATGGGTGGCGAAGAGCGTGTCGGCCGACGCGAAGTCGGCGAGCCGGAGATTCGAGCTGAATCCGTATTCGGCCCAGACCATCACATGGGTGACATGGGGCGCGGGCGGCGCCAGTTCCACGATCTCGCGGGCCAGGGTTCCGCCCCACTCGGCTTCGAGCATGCTGAATTTCGTCACGCAGTGGAGGTCCGCGACGACGGAAGAGAAGGGGAGCGCAGTGAATTCCTGGTGATTCCAGCAGTGCTTCTCGCCGTCGACGGTGGCCCCGAAGACCCGGAACTCCCAGCGGTCCGGTTTGAACTTGGGCACGGGCCCGTAATGGGTGACCGGCCAGCCTCGCTGCAGCCGCTGCCCCGGCGGAAGCCCGGACTGCTCTGCTGTGCCGCGTTCCCGGCTTTCCGGCTGACCCATGCCTCCATGGTGACAGACAGGCAGAGGTGGTCATGACCAGGGGAGAGCCGATTCGGACAACTCATACTAAGCATGCACTTACTGGACGGTCGAGTGACGCGATGCGAGGATGCGCGCAAACATGCCCAGTTCACCGGTTGGAAGGAGCCTCTGCGATGCAGGGCGACCCCGAGGTCCTCGAGTTCCTGAACGAACAGCTGACCGCCGAATTGACTGCCATCAACCAGTATTTCCTGCACGCGAAGATGCAGGACAACTTCGGCTGGACGAAGCTCGCGAAGTACACCCGGGCCGAATCGTTCGACGAGATGAAGCACGCGGAGATCCTCACCGACCGCATCCTGTTCCTGGAGGGCCTGCCCAACTATCAGCGGCTCTTCCATGTGCGGGTCGGCCAGACGGTGACCGAGATGTTCCAGGCCGACCGGCAGGTCGAGGTGGAGGCGATCGACCGCCTCAGGCGGGGCATCGAGGTCATGCGCGGCAAGGGCGACATCACCTCGGCGAACATCTTCGAGTCCATCCTCGAGGACGAGGAGCATCACACCGACTATCTCGACACCCAGCTGGAGCTGGTCGAGAAGCTCGGTGAGCCGCTTTACATCGCCCAGCTGATCGAGCAGCCGGACAGCTGACTCACCGGACGAACCTGGGTTTCCGGGCTTTTCAGGCGGCGTCGGAAAGCCGGACGTCCGGAGTGACACCGCGGGCCGCGGGCGCACCGCCCAGGGCACCCGCAGGTGCCGTACGTCCTTCGACGAGCTCACGGCGCGGGCAGTCGCCACGGCCGAGGAGCGCCTGGATCCTGCGGACGCAGCCGCCGCAGTCGGTGCCTGCCTTGCAGGCGGAAGCGATCTGGCGAGGCGTGCACGCTCCACCGTCCGCATGCTGCTTGACCTGATCCTCGGTGATGCCGAAGCAGGAGCAGACGTACATGCGGTTCACCTCCCGACGGATCGATCGCTGCGCCGTCCCGATTACCCGGTGAGGCCAACCTAACCTTACCCGCGAGGCCCCGCACGCAAAAGCCCCGGAACGCCCGTGGGGCACGGATCACATCGATCCGTGCCCCACGGGCTTCACCAGGGTGATCCCTACTGGTCGCGGTACATCTCCGCGACCAGGAAGGCCAGGTCGAGGGACTGGCTGCGGTTGAGGCGCGGGTCGCAGGCCGTCTCGTAGCGCTGGTGCAGGTCGTCCACGAAGATCTCGTGACCGCCGCCGACACACTCGGTGACGTCGTCACCCGTGAGCTCGACGTGGATGCCGCCGGGGTGCGTCCCGAGCTGCTTGTGCACCTCGAAGAAGCCCTTGACCTCGTCCAGGACGTCGTCGAAGCGGCGCGTCTTGTGGCCGGACGCGGCCTCGAAGGTGTTTCCGTGCATCGGGTCGGTCACCCACACGACCGTGGCGCCGGAGGCGGTGACCTTCTCGACCAGCTCGGGGAGCTTGTCGCGGACCTTGTCGGCGCCCATGCGGACGATGAAGGTCAGCCGGCCCGGCTCGCGCTCGGGGTCGAGGCGGTCGACGTAACCGAGCGCCTCGTCGACGGTGGTCGTCGGGCCGAGCTTGATGCCGATGGGGTTGCGGATCTTCGAGGCGAACTCGATGTGCGCGCCGTCCATCTGGCGGGTCCGCTCACCGACCCAGACCATGTGGCCCGAGGTGTCGTAGAGCTGACCGGTGCGCGAGTCGGTGCGGGTCAGCGACGACTCGTAGTTCAGCAGCAGCGCCTCGTGCGAGGCGTAGAACTCGACCGCCTTGAATTCGGCCGGGTCCGTGCCGCACGCCTTCATGAAGTTCAGCGCGTTGTCGATCTCGCGGGCCAGGGCCTCGTAACGCTGTCCGGACGGCGAGGACTTCACGAAGTCCTGGTTCCAGGCGTGCACCTGGCGCAGGTCGGCGTAACCACCGGTGGTGAAGGCGCGCACCAGGTTCAGCGTAGAAGCGGATGCGTGGTACATCTGCTTCAGCCGCTCGGGGTCCGGAACGCGGGATGCCTCGGTGAAATCGAAGCCGTTGACGGAGTCGCCGCGGTAGGTCGGCAGGGTCACGCCGTCACGGGTCTCGGTCGGCTTGGAGCGCGGCTTGGAGTACTGCCCGGCGATCCGGCCGATCTTGACGACCGGCACGGAGGCCGCGTACGTCAGGACGGCGCTCATCTGGAGCAGCGTCTTCAGCTTGGCCCGGATGTGCTCGGCGGACACGGCGTCGAAGGCCTCGGCGCAGTCGCCGCCCTGCAGCAGGAACGCCTCGCCCTTGGCGACGGCTCCCAGGCGGGCGCGCAGCTGGTCGCACTCACCCGCGAAGACGAGCGGAGGATACGACTCGAGGTCCGCGAGTACGTCGCGCAGAGCCTCGGCATCGGGGTACTCGGGCTGCTGCGCCGCGGGAAGGTCTCGCCAGGTGTGGCCACCGGCGACAGAGGTATTGGCGTTCACGGTCACCTCGACAACATTACGGGGTCGGCGGGTGCGCCCCCTCCGGCCGCTCAGCAATTGAGACGCGCGCTCGTTCGTGCACCGTTTCCGTTAGGGTACGGGGCATGTTCGCGCAGACGACCCAGAACTGGTGGTGGACCGCTCATCCGGCGGCCCGCTGACTCATCGCGCGTACAGACTTCGCGAAGGCCGCCCGAGGGGCGGCCTTCTCTGCGTTTCGGAGCCGGGAGCCGTTCCTCCATCAGGAAGGAACGCCCGTGCCCGAACCCCTGCCCGAGCCCGTGACCGCTCACGCCGCCGGCCTCATGTCCGCTCTGCTCCGTGACGACGCCCCGCCCTTCGCACTGCTGCGCCGGCGCACGCCCGGCCGGGACCACGACACCGTCGAGGTACTGACCGGCGAGGTGCGGGAGGTGGACCGGCTCGCCGCCATCCCGGCGGGAGAGCTGCCTTCGCTGGCGCTGGTGCCCTTCCGGCAGATCGCCGAGCGCGGGTTCGACGTACGGGACGACGGCACCCCACTCGCCGTACTGGTCGCGGAGGAGGTGCGCGAACTGCCGCTGGCCGAGGTGCTCGCGCACCTGCCCGACCATGACGTGCGGGTCGAGGGCGGCGCTTTCGACGTCTCCGACGAGGAGTACGAGGACATCGTCCGGCGGGTCGTCGAGGGCGAGATCGGACAGGGCGAGGGCGCCAACTTCGTGATCCGGCGGACCTTCGGCGGCGAGATCCCCGGCTTCGGCCGGGCCGACGCACTGGCGCTGTTCCGGCGGCTGCTGGCCGGTGAGCGCGGGGCGTACTGGACGTTCGTCGTCCACACCGGGGACCGGACGCTGGTCGGCGCCAGCCCGGAGGTCCATGTACGGATGTCCGGCGGGACGGTCGTGATGAACCCGATCAGCGGGACCTACCGCTACCCGGCCGAGGGGCCGAGCGCCGAGGGACTGCTGGCCTTCCTCGGCGACCGCAAGGAGACCGAGGAACTCTCCATGGTGGTCGACGAGGAGCTCAAGATGATGTGCACCGTCGGCGACATGGGTGGTGTGGTGATCGGGCCCCGGCTGAAGGAGATGGCCCATCTCGCGCACACGGAGTACGAGTTGCGCGGGCGTTCCTCGCTCGATGTGCGCGAGGTCCTGAAGGAGACCATGTTCGCGGCGACGGTGACCGGCTCCCCCGTGCAGAACGCGTGCCGGGTGATCGAGCGCTACGAGCCGGGGGGCCGCGGGTACTACGCGGGCGCCCTGGCGCTGGTGAGCCGGGAGCCCGGCGGGGCGCAGACGCTGGACTCGCCGATCCTGATCCGTACCGCCGACATCTCGTCGGCCGGCCGGCTGCGGGTGCCGGTGGGGGCCACGCTCGTACGCCATTCCGATCCGGCGGGGGAGGTCGCCGAGACCCACGCGAAGGCGGCCGGCGTACTCGCGGCGCTGGGTGTCAGGCCGGCCCGGCCCAGGTCGGAGGCGGACCGTCCGCGACTGGCCTCCGATCCGCGGGTACAGGCGGCTCTGGACGACCGGCGCGGCGGACTGGCTCCCTTCTGGCTGCGGATGCAGGAACGCACCCAGGATCTGTCCGGCCATGCGCTGGTGGTGGACGGCGAGGACACCTTCACGGCGATGCTGGCGCATCTGCTGCGCTCCTCGGGCCTCACGGTGTCGGTGCGCCGGTACGACGAGCCCGGTCTGCGCGAGACGGTACGGGCGCACGAGGGGCCGGTGGTACTGGGACCCGGGCCCGGTGATCCGGGGGACACGGCCGATCCGAAGATGCGGTTGCTGCGAGGGCTGGCCGCCGAGCTCGTGCGGGAACACCGTCATGGACTGCTCGGTGTCTGCCTCGGCCATGAGCTGATCGCGGCGGAACTGGGCCTGCAGATCGCGCGGAAGGCCGTGCCGTACCAGGGGGCGCAGACCCGGATCGACCTGTTCGGCAGGCCCGAGACCGTCGGCTTCTACAACAGTTTCACCGCGCTCTGCGACGAGGCGGCGGCCACGGAGCTGAGCGCGCACGGCATCGAGACCAGCAGGGACACGGCCTCCGGGGAGTTGCACGCACTGCGCGGCCGGGACTTCGCCTCGGTGCAGTTCCACCCGGAGTCGGTGCTGACGCTGCGCGGCGCCACCATCGTCACCGAGCTGCTGGCGGCGCTGCCGGTGCCCGGCTGAAGGGAATCAGTATCGGCATATGCCGATCGACAACTTCGGTTGCCAAAACAGAACACGGTAACTAAAGTTGTCGGCATGGCAGCGAACGAGGTCACCCACCATGAAATGACCGCACTCGAACAGTCACTCTGCGACGCTCTGGCTCCGCTCGCATCGGCCTCGCGCGCCCGCACCACCGGGCTCCCCGAGGACCGCATGTGGGCGGCGGACCCCGTCGAGGTGTCGCTGTCCGTCCTCGCGAGCTGGAAGGTGGTGGACTCGACGGTCGCGCGTCTCACAGCACGCGCCGCGCGGACCGCCGGGTCCTACGGAGCCAGTTACGAACAGCTGGGGGCGGCCTGGGGCATAACGCGGCAGGGCGCCCGCAAGAAGTGGCCGGACGCGGTCAGCCGGCCGGCGGCAGTGGCGGAGCCGGGCACGGTCGAGCTGTTCGGGGGGACGGCAGAGCTCTTCCGGGAGCCGTCGTCGGGCGGCTGGCGGTGGACGGGGCGAGGCGCGGACGGCACACACGGCACAGCCGACGGGGATCTCCCCTGCGGCACGAAGGAGGAGGCAGCGGCGTACGCGGGCGCGTTCCTCAAGGAGCACGCCGGCTGAGGGACGGTCCCGAGGGACCCTCGTGCGCGGGCACTTCCGGGACCAGGACGTTGTCGCTGCGGCGGCCCGCCAGGTAGTCGGTGACGTTCTGGACGGTGGCATCGATGATCTGCTCCACGGCGTCACGCGTGTAGTACGCCTGGTGCGAGGTCACGATGACGTTGGGGAAGGTGACGAGCCGGGCGAGCGTGTCGTCGTCGATGCCCTCCATGGACTTGTCGACGTAGAAGAGCCCTGCTTCCGCCTCGTAGACATCGAGCCCGACACCGGTGAATCGGCCGGCCCGCAGCTCGGTGACGAGCGCGCGGGTGTCGACGAGGCCGCCCCGGCTGGAGTTGACCAGGATCGCGTCGTCCTTCATCACGGACAGGGCCTCCCCACCGATGATGTGCTGGGTGGCCGACAGCAGAGGGACGTGGAGGCTGATCAGGTCGGACTCCGCGAAGAGCCGCTCCTTGTCCACGTACCTCATGCCGAGTGCGGCGCAGGCGGGGTTCTCGGCGACGTCCCAGCCGAGCAGATCCATGCCGAAGCCATGGGCGATCCGGGTGAACGCCTCACCGATCTTCCCGGTGCCGACCACACCGGCCGTCCGGCCGTGCATGTCCCGGCCGAGGAGCCCGTCGAGCCGGAAGTCGAAATCCCGGGTACGGCTCACCGCGCGAACGATGCGGCGGTTGACGGCCATGGCCAGGGTCCAGGCGAATTCGGCGACCGAGTGGGGCGAGTAGGACGAGACCCGGGCGACGCGCAGGGCGAGCCGTTCGGCGACGTCGAGGTCGATGTTGTTGAAGCCGGTGGAGCGCTGGGCGATCATCTGCGTGCCGCCCGCCGCGAGGGTCTGCAGGACGTGGCTGCCGAGGTCGGCGTTGACGCTGGTGGAGATGATCTCGTAACCCGCGGCGATCGGGGCGGTGTCCTTGTTGAGGAAGACGTCCAGGCAGCGGATGTCGTGCAGGCCGGCGAAGGCCTTCTCGATCAGCGGCTTCTCGTCGGACTGCACGCCGAATGCCAGGATTTCCACGACGTCTCCCGGGTGAGGGGCGGGGCCGGTCCTCGCGCATGTGCCGGTCCTCGCGAATATACGGCCCGCACCCCCCGGGCGCCGCTCGGCCGGACCGGGCCAGGCCGGAGAGGGATCGGCCGACGAGGATCAGCCGGGATCAGCCGGGATCAGCCGAAGAAGACTCCCGCCTCCGCGTACAGAGCCGGAATTCCGTGGCGGTACGCGGCGGTTGTCCGTCAGACGTCGTCGAGCCCGGCTTCGATGGCGTAGCGCACGAGCTCCACCCGGTTGTGCAACTGGAGCTTGCCCAGGGTGTTCTGGACGTGGTTCTGCACGGTGCGGTGGGAGATGACCAGCCGCTCGGCGATCTGCTTGTACGAGAGTCCCTTGGCCACCAGCCGCAGGACCTCCGTCTCGCGGTCGGTGAGCTGCGGAACCTTCGGCTGATCGGGGGCCACGGGCGCGGGGTCGGAGGCGAGGCGGCGGTATTCGCCGAGGACCAGTCCGGCGAGGCCCGGTGTGAAGACCGGGTCACCGGCCGCGGTGGCGCGCACGGCGTCGGTCAGTTCCTGGGTACTGGCCGACTTGAGCAGATATCCGGTGGCGCCCGACTTCACGGCCTCCAGGACATCGGCGTGCTCGCCACTCGCGGAGAGCACCAGGACGCGCAGCCCGGGGAGCGAACCGACGAGCTCCTTGCAGACCTGGACACCGGGCATTCCCGGTAGATTCAGGTCGAGCACCAGGACGTCGGGGCCCGCAGCCCTGGCCCGGCGCACGGCCCCCGGGCCGTCCCCGGCGGTCGCGACCACGTCGAAACCGGACTCGGCCAGATCGCGGGCGACGGCGTCGCGCCACATCGGGTGGTCGTCGACGACCATCACCTTGATGACCCGTTCCTCGGATGCCTGTGTGTGCGGTGTACTCATCGGGCCGATCCTGCCTTCCCCCGTGAAATCTTCGGAACCTTCAATTCGACCTCGGTGCCCTGGCCGGGGACCGAGATCAGCTCTGCTGTGCCGCCCAGCTCGCGCAGCCGCCCGCGGATGGACAGGGCGACGCCGAGGCGGCCCTCCCCCTCGGCCTGGTCGAGCCTGCCCTCCGGGATGCCCGGGCCGTCGTCCCGGACCGTGACGATCACCTCGCCCGGCTCGTCCTCGACCAGGATCCACGCCTGCGCGTCCGGCCCCGCGTGGACCCGGACGTTGTCGAGGGCGGCGCTCACCGCGGCGGCGAGCTCACGCGCCGCGCCTGCCGCGAGCAGTACAGGGGCGCCGGGCTCCGCGAAGCTGACCCGCGAGCCCGCGTGCGGGGCGAGCAGGGCGCGCAGGTCGGATTCGGCGCCGTCCTCCCCGTCCGTGTCCCCCGCGCGGACCACCGCGCCCTCGGCGATGTCCTCGGAGACCCGGGTCGTGGGCACCAGGCCGCTGGAGACCAGGGTCCGCAGGGCGACCTCCTGCTCGCCGGCCATCCGGCCGAGCTCCGCGGCCTCGCCGCCCAGCGCCGTGCCGCGCCGCTGGACCATGGCCAGGACCTGGAGGACGCTGTCGTGGATGTCGCGGGCCAGCCTCTCCCGCTCCCGGGTGGCCGCTTCGATCTCCAGGGCCCTGGCCAGGGTGCGCTCACTGGCCCGGGCCACCTCGACGACGTAGCCGATGGCGATGGAGGCGACCCAGACCAGCACCACGTTGTGGAAGGTGTCCTCGCTGGGCTCGCCCCGCTCGATGATGTTGGCGACGGCGACGAGGGTGGAGGCGAAGGCCGCCCAGCGCCAGCCGCCCTTGAGCGCGAAGGCGAGGACGGAACCCGCGGTCCAGATCGACGGAATCGTCGGGCCGTCCATGTGCTGGGCGTCGAAGTCGGCGAGCGGGGTCAGCATGATCCCGGTCAGGGCGACGGTGAGGTCCAGTCCGAGGAAGCGCTTGGTGCAGCTCGCCGCGTTGGCCACCCTGGGGAGGGTGGCCAGCGTCCAGACGGCGAGGACCGCCAGGAAGGCGACGGCCACCCAGGGCCGCTCGTACTTCGCGTGGCCGAAGCCCGCGAGCAGCCCCGCGTAGATCAGCGTCAGCACGCGGTACGCGGTCAGCGCCCGCCACAGCGGCTGTTCGACCGACATCCGTACGACCCGTTCACGCGCGGCCATGGCCCCTCCCCCGGTTCCCGCCCCTGTCATGCTGCCCGCTCCGGACGGCCGTCGACGCTGCTACGCGCCGGACCGTTCCGTGCCCTTCTTCTTCGCCTCGTCGGCGATCTGCCGCTTGGCCGCGGTCGCGTAGATGTCCACGTACTCCTGGCCGGAAAGCTTCATGATCTCGTACATGACCTCGTCGGTCACCGAGCGCAGGATGAACCGGTCGCCGTCCATGCCCTGGTAGCGGGTGAAGTCCAGCGGCTCACCGATCCTGATGCCGGGCCGCATCAGCTTGGGCACCACCTGGCCGGGCGGCTGGATCTTCTCCGTGTCGATCATCGCTACGGGGATGACCGGCGCGCCGGTCGCGAGGGCCACCCGGGCGAGGCCACCGGGCTTGCCCCGGTAGAGCCGCCCGTCGGGTGACCGGGTGCCTTCCGGATAGATGCCGAAGAGCCCGCCGCTCTCGATCACCTGGATGCCTGCCTTGATGGCCGCCTCTCCGGCACCGCGGCCTCCGGAGCGGTCCACCGGAAGCTGTCCCACGCCCTTGAAGAAGGCGGCGGTGAGCTTGCCCTTCACTCCGGGCGCGGTGAAGTACTCCGCCTTGGCGATGAAGGTCACCTTGCGGTCGAGGACGGCCGGCAGGAAGAAGGAGTCGGAGAACGAAAGGTGGTTGCTCGCGAGGATCGCCGGCCCGTGTGCGGGGATGTTCTCCAGGCCCTCCACCCACGGCCTGAAGGCGAGCTTCAGAGACCCGCCGATGGAGAACTTCATTGCGCCGTAGATCAACTCGGGTGCCTCCTGTGTGCCGTCCGACAGACCTTAACCTGTGGGACCACGGCCTCTCCCGCCCGCTCACGGCCGGTGTCCCTCGCAGGGGCCCCCGCACATGCCTCGCAGGTGGCGGCGGCTCGGGCGGTGACGGCCCTGGTCGGTGTCGGTCCGGTCGCGTACGGTGAAGTCATCCTTTTGCACACCTCTCGCACCCCCGCCCGCTTCACGAACAGGAGACCCCGGTGCCGGTCCTCCCTGGAGCCGAGCCGTTCCGCCATGAGGGCGGAGAGGTCGGCGTGCTCCTCTGTCACGGATTCACGGGTTCGCCGCAGTCGCTGCGCCCCTGGGCCGGTTATCTGGCGGACCGCGGGCTGACCGTGTCCCTCCCGCTGCTGCCCGGGCACGGGACGCGCTGGGAGGACATGGCGGTCACGGGCTGGCAGGACTGGTACGCGGAGGTGGACCGGGAGCTGCGGGCGCTGCGGGCGCGGTGCGAGCAGGTCTTCGTCTTCGGCCTCTCGATGGGCGGGGCCCTGGCACTGCGCCTCGCCGCGAAGCACGGGGACGAGATCACGGGCCTGGTGCTGGTGAATCCGGCGAACAAGGTGCACGGCCTGTCGGCGTACGCCCTGCCGGTGGCCCGGCACGTGGTGCGGACGACGAAGGGGCTGACCAGCGACATCGCCCTGGAGGGTGCTGAGGAGGTCGGCTACGACCGGGTGCCGCTGCACGCCGCCCACTCCGTGCGGGCGTTCTTCCGGCTGGTCGACGCCGATCTGCCCCAGGTCACCCAGCCGCTCGTGCTGCTGCACAGCCCGCAGGACCACGTCGTGCCGCCGGCCGACTCGGCGCGGATCCTCAGCCGGGTCTCGTCGAGGGACGTCGGGGAGATCCTCCTGGAACAGAGCTACCACGTGGCGACGTTGGACCACGATGCGGAGCGGATCTTCGACGAGAGCTACCGGTTCATCGACCGCCTCGCACCCGATGCTGGCAAGAAGGGGAGCATGTCCGGTGGCTGAGCACGACGCGGAACGCGCGGGCAGTGACGAGGAGCGCGAACCGCGCCCCGCGGAGGGGACAGGCGTGCCGGAGGGCACGGAGGGGGCCAGGCCGGTCGACGAGGCCGCGGCCTGGGAGGCGATCGTCGCGGGATACGGCGAGGAGCCGCCGGACCCGCCGGGTGCCAAGCCCTTCAAGTCGGTCGAGGACCTGGCCTTGCTGGAGGACGACCAGCTCAACGTCCTGGACCCCTCTCCGGAGTCCGGTGCGAGCGACGACGCGGACAAGGGCATGGGCGGGAAGGCGCCCGCCGGTCCGCCGGAGAAGATGCCGCTCGGCGGTTCGGTCGTCTTCGCCCCCGGGGTCGCCGGCCCGCGTGACTACGGCCTGGAGGAGCCCAAGGAGAGCGGCGTCGACGATGCGGACGACAGCGAGGAGGGGCACTTCGTCCCGCCGGAGCCGCCGCCGCTTCCCGAGGCCGATGTGACGGCGAAGTTCGCCTGGCTCGCGGTCGTCGGCGGCCCGGTGCTGATGCTGCTCGCGGTGCTGATGCAGTGGGAGATGACGTGGTGGCTCACCACGCTCTCCATCGGCGGTTTCCTGGGCGGCTTCGCCACCCTGGTGGCGCGGATGCCCCACGACGACGAAGAGGACGACGACCCGGGGCGCGGCGCGGTCGTCTGACCCGCCCGGGGGCCGGGAAGGGCCAGGACCGCCCCCTGGCCGGAGCCCGGGAGGGGGCCCGGTCCCGGATACCCCGGCTCAGCCCCCCGCGGGCACCCTGAGAGCGGCCAGCACGGGCAGGTGGTCCGTGGCCGCGCGCAGGTCCGCGTCACTGACGCCGGGCAGGTTCTCGGGGACGCCGCAGCCGAGCACCTCGATGCCGTCGGTCGCGAACACCGCGTCGATCCGCTTGCGCGGCGCGCCGGGCGGAAACGTGAGCTCGCCACCCCACGGCCGCACGGTCCGGCAGTCCTGAAGCCGCCCCGCCAGTCGTCGGAAGGCGCCCCCCTCCGGTACGTCGTTGAGGTCGCCGGCGACGACGGCGTGCGGGACGCCCATCGCGTCGACCCGCTCGAGCAGCAGCCCCGCCTGCGCCTGCCGTTCCTCCCGCTGCAGGCTGAGGTGACAGCTCAGGACACCGAGTCGCGCCCCGCCGATCCGTACGACCGCCGTGGCCAGGCCCCGCCGGTGCAGCCCCGGTGTGAGCGGCAGCAGGACGTCCTCGGTGCGTTCCACGGTGGCGCGCAAGGAGCAGAGCAGCAGCGGTCCCGCCGCCGTGGCCCCGCCGCTGAGGACCACCAGGTCGGTCATGGCCGCGAGCCGGGCGGCCGCCTTGCGCCAGCGGAAGAAGCGCGGGGCCTCCTGGACGCACACCAGGTCGGGTGCGCAGGCGCGGATGACACGGGCCAGCGCCACGGTGTCGTCGCGCAGCGAGCGGACGTTGTAGCTGAGTACCCTGATGACGGCCGAACCGTCCGGCTCGGTACGGGAGTCGGGCAGCGGCGTCGGCGTCGTGACCATGAGAGGCACGATACGACGGACGCCCGCCGCTCCCCGGAGGGCGCGACGGGCGTCGGACGAGCCGCGGTGAGATCAGCCCTGGCGTGCCAGGTCCGCCGCGCCCACCAGCCCTGCCTTGCCGCCCAGTTGGGCCGCGAGGACCTGCGCGTGCGGGCGCCACTCGCCGCCGATCAGCCAGCGCCGGAACGACTTGCGGATCGGATCGAGGACCAGTTCGCCCTCGTCCGAGACGCCGCCGCCGACGATGAAGGCCGACGGGTCGAAGAGCGAGGCGAGGTCGGCCAGTCCGGCTCCGGCCCAGCGGGCCAGTTCACGGAAGGAGTCGACGGCCACCGGGCAGCCCTGCCGCGCGGCCTCGCTGATGTGCTTGCCCTCGATGCCCTCCACGGAGCCGTCGCCGAGTCCCAGCAGGATCGTGGCGTTCTCCGGGGTGGCGTTGGCGCGCTGCTTCGCATACCGCACGAGCGCGCGCCCTGAGGCGTACTGCTCCCAGCAGCCCTGGCTGCCGCAGCCGCAGAGCAGCCCGTCCGGAACGACCCGGATATGACCGAATTCAGCCGCCACACCGAAGCGGCCACGGCGCAGCTTGTTGCCGATGATGATGCCGCCGCCCAGGCCGGTGCCGAGCGTGATGCAGATGACGTCGTCGTGGCCCTGGCCGGCGCCGAAGCGGTACTCGCCCCAAGCGGCGGCGTTGGCGTCGTTCTCGACGACGACGGGCAGGCCGACGCGCTGCTCGACCTTGTCCTTGAGCGGCTCGTGGCGCCAGTTGATGTTCGGGGCGAACAGCACGGTGGCACGCTTGTCGTCGACGTATCCGGCCGCGCCGATGCCTACCGCTTCGACGTCGTGTCCCTCACTCGCTCCGGACACGGCGGCGCTGATCGCGTCCACGATGCCTTCGGCCGTCGGCGGGGTCGATACCTTGAACGTCGAGAGGATCCGGCCCTCTTCGTCGACCACTCCAGCCGCGATCTTCGTGCCGCCGATATCGACGCCGATGGTGAGTCCCATGAATCCCTCAGTTTCGGTCGAGCCCCGCTACGGCCAACCGTACCCGAGCCGGGGACGGGTATTTCCTGCCCAGGTTCAGTCCAGGTCGATGTGTTCGCTGCCGCCGGGGCCCTCGTCACGCGGGTCCGTGGGGTTCTCGGACGCCTTCTTCGCTGGGCCCGAGGTACCTCCGGCGCCTTCGGTACCCCGGGTCCAGCGGCCTTCCTGGCCCTCGACGGCGGAGCGGTAGGCGGCCAGGAGCTCGTTGCCCGCGGCGGCGAGATGATCGAAAAGGTCCGGATTGCGCTCGATGACGGGCTCGACCGCGGACTTGGCCTGCCGGATCACCTGCTGGACGGTGCCCTGGGCGGCCATGCCGAGCAGCGGCGACTGCAGCGAGGAGACCTTGTCGGCCACCGCGTCGATCAGTTTGCGCAGCTCCTCGGCGGCGGAACCCGGCTGCTGTCCGTACTGGGCCCGGCGGCGGGCCTTCTCCGCCTCGAGATCCTCGGCGCAGGCCTCCGCCCACGCGTCGTCGTCGACGGGACGATCGGTGGCTTCACTCATGGCGGACTCCTGCGACGCGGTTGCCTGCGTGGCCGTACGAGCCACGTACTACCGACGTTACCCGAACGGTGGCACCCCGTTCATTGTGTCCGGGGCCAGAGCGCGGGATCAGGTGTGAACCGGACACGCAGGACGCCTTCGGTCAGCGCGGCTCCGGTGACGGTGCAGCGGCGCAGCGCGGACTCCAGGCGCACGATCCGGTGGAACGGTCCTGCGGTGAGGAGCAGTTCGTCGCCCCGCCGGACGAGCCGGAGGTCCTCCTTGACGGCGCCGGGCAGCGGCAGGCACCAGGCGATGACACCGTCCCCGGCGTCCTCGGTCCACCAGGGGTCCCCGGCGTGGCCCGGCGTCCGGTCGTCCGGTGCGCAGGCCTCGGCGAGCAGCGCCAGGTCCTCGACGGTGCGCGGTTCGCGGCCGAGGTGGGCGGTCTCGCGTACGGATGTCCCGGGCGCCCACTCCTGGCGCCAGCCGTCCAGGGACTTCTCCTGCCGGGCGGCGAGATCGGCGAACCACGGGTCGGCGGAGTGGCGGGGCAGGACCCGGGAGGCCACGACGGAGTCGACGCGCAGTCCGTGCAGGGCGAGTCCGGTACGGGCGACGCTCAGCGCCTCACCGGCGGCCGGGCCCGGCTCGGCGACCAGCCGCACGGTGGTCGCGTTGTCCTCGATCAGCGCCTCGACGGCGGCCAGTTCGGCGTCCTTGCGGGCAGCGGCCTCGTACAGCCACTGGGCGGGCATGGGCACACCGGCGAGCTGGGCGAGCACCGGGCGCAGGGCGCGGGCGGCCTGGCGTTCGCGGGGCAGGAGGCGGCGCAGATAGCGGCGCAGCTGCCCGGGCAGGGCGAGCAGGGCGAGTGCCTCGGTCAGCGGGGGCAGGTCGACGACGAGGACCTCGTAACCGCTCCCGGCCCAGTCCCCCTCGGCCACCCGGCGCAGGGTGTGCAGGACGGCGAGCTGGGAGCTGCCCGGCAGTTCGGTGAGCTCCTCGCCGTCGAGCCGGTTGGCACCGAGCAGGTCGAGCACCCCGGATGCCCGGTCCTGGAGCTCGAGCAGTTCGCCGCGGAAGTGCGCGGCCGAGTCGACGCGTACGCGGAACAGCCGCTCGGCGACCTCCGCGGGTTCGGGACCGGCGGGGAAGGCGGGCACCGCGTCGGACGAGACCAGGAGGGTGCGCCGGCCGCCACGGGCCGAGGCGAGTGCGGTCGCCGCGGCGACGGTGGTACGGCCTGCGCCGCCGGGGCCGGTGACGAGGACCGTACGCACGTGATCAGGCCTTCGGGACGGACTCGACGCGCTTCTTCAGCCCGGCGAGGGCACGGTCGATGATGACCTTCTCGGCCTTGCGCTTGATCATGCCGAGGAGCGGGATCTTGACGTCCACGGCGAGGCGGTAGGTGACCTCGGTGCGGTCGCCGTCGCCCAGCGGCGCCAGCGCGTAACTGCCGTCGAGGGCGCGCAGCATCTGTGACTTGACGAGGGTCCAGCTGACCTCGTACGGGCTGTTCCAGGTGTAGGCGAGGACGTGGTCGTCCTTGATCGCTCCGGCGTCCAGGACGAGGCGGACCTGCTCGGCACGGCCCTGGTCGTCGGTGGCCAGGATCTCGGACTCCTTCACCTCGCCGGTCCATTCCGGATAGCGGGCGAAGTCGGCGATCACTCCCATGACGTCGGCCGGTGCCGCCTCGATCGTGATGCTCGAGCTGGTGTGTTCAGCCATCGCCGTGGCCCTCCAGTGCGGTGTACCGGTCGCGTTCGGCAGAGGCCTGCCGTGTGCAGGCTATCGCGTGCGGGGAGCCCTCCCGCCCGCGCCCCGGCCCGGGGCCGGCGGCCGTGTCGCTCACCACTCCAGGGCCCACGGGCGCCCGCTGGAGGCGAAGTGGCCGACGTTGACGCACTCGGTGGCGCCGATCCGCATCCGGCGGACCAGCGGCTGGTGCACATGACCGAAGACCGCGTACCGGGGGCGGGTGCGGTGGATGGCGTCCAGGAGTGCGCGGCTGCCGCGTTCGAAGCGCCGGGCCACGGTGTCGTACGTCAGCTCCGGGACCTCCGGCGGGATGTGCGAGCAGAGGACGTCCACCGGCCCGAGCGCCTCGACCTTGGCGGCGTACTCCTCGTCGCTGATCTCGTACGGGGTGTTCATGGGGGTCTTGAGGCCGCCTCCGACGAATCCGAAGACCCAGCCGCCGATCTCGACCCGTTCGCCGTCCAGCACGGTGGTACCGGAATTGGCGTATTCGGGCCAGAGCGTGGGCACGTCGACATTGCCGTAGGTGGCGTAGGTCGGGGTGGGCATCACCGCGAACATCTCGGCGTACTGCTTGCGTACGGCGGACAGGATGGCCGCGTTGCGGTCCAGACCGGCCCACAGCTCGCGACCGAAGGCGCGGGCCTCGTCGAAGCGGCGTGCGGTGCGCAGCTCGACGATGCGGTCGGCGTTGGCGACGCCGAACAGGTCGGGGAAGATGCCGCGCGAATGGTCGGCGTAGTCGAGGAACAGCACCAGGTCACCCAGGCAGATCAGGGCGTCCGCGCCGTCCCCGGCGCGCGCCAGCGCCTCCGCGTTGCCGTGCACGTCGCTGACCACGTGCACGCGTGTCCGTCGGATGGTGGTTCTGTGCTGATGGTGCGGTGTGCCGGCTCGCATGGAGATCACCCTAGGTCTCCGCCCGCCGCTCTGGGTAGAGGCCGCCGGACCTGCGATTACTTCCGGACCGGGACGCGGGTGGACTAGTGTGCGCCGAAGGACCGCGGATATGTGTGATGCATAAGACATCTGGCCGGAAACCCCTTTCCGGAACCGAGTACCGGTGGGTAACGTCCCGCCAGTCCAGTCGTGCTCACCCCACTGAGCATCTGCCAGTCTTGGACCGATCCGGTGCGTCGCACAGAGGCGTGGAACCGGAGCCCGATGAGGAGCAGCAGTCTTGCGCGAGTTCAGCCTTCCGGCCCTGTACGAGGTCCCTACGGACGGCAACCTGACGGATCTCATCCGCCGCAACGCCGCTCAGCATCCCGATGTCGCGGTGATGAGCCGGAAGGTGGCCGGCGTCTGGACGGACGTCACGGCCACCCAGTTCCTCGCTGAGGTCAGAGACACCGCCAGAGGCCTGATCGCGGCGGGCATCCAGCCCGGCGACCGGGTCGCGCTCATGTCCCGTACCCGCTTCGAGTGGGTCCTGCTGGACTTCGCGATCTGGAGCGCGGGCGCCGTCACCGTGCCGGTGTACGAGACCAGTTCCCCCGAGCAGGTCCAGTGGATACTCGGCGACTCGGGCGCGGTCGCGGCCGTCGTGGAGAGCGCCGCCCACGCGGAGTCCGTCACCGCCGTACGGGACGGGCTGCCCGGTCTGCGGCACGTCTGGGAGATCGACCGGGGCGCCGTCGGCGAGCTCGTGGCGGCGGGCGCCGGCGTCACGGACGAGACGCTGGACCTGCGCATGGTGAGCGCCAAGGCCGACGATCCGGCGACCATCGTCTACACCTCGGGCACCACCGGCCGCCCCAAGGGCTGTGTGCTGACGCACCGCAGCTTCTTCGCGGAGTGCGGCAACGTGGTGGAGCGGCTGAAGCCCCTCTTCCGTACCGGCGAGTGCTCGGTCCTGCTCTTCCTGCCCGCAGCGCACGTCTTCGGCCGGCTGGTCGAGGTCGCTTCGGTGATGGCGCCGATCAGGCTCGGCTGCGTGCCGGACATCAAGAACCTCACCGATGAGCTGGCCTCGTTCCGGCCCACGCTGATCCTCGGTGTGCCGCGGGTGTTCGAGAAGGTCTACAACTCGGCGCGGGCCAAGGCCCAGGCCGACGGCAAGGGCAAGATCTTCGACCGGGCCGCCGACACGGCGATCGCGTACAGCCGGGCGCTGGGCACACCGGAGGGCCCCTCACTGGGCCTGAAGATCAAGCACAGGATCTTCGACAAGCTGGTGTTCAGCAAGCTGCGCGCCGTGCTGGGCGGCCGTGGGGAGTACGCGATCTCCGGCGGCGCACCGCTGGGTGAGCGGCTCGGCCACTTCTTCCGCGGCATCGGCTTCACGGTGCTGGAGGGCTACGGCCTCACCGAGACCTGTGCCGCCACGGCCTTCAACCCGTGGGACCGGCAGAAGATCGGGACGGTCGGCCAGCCACTGCCGGGCTCGGTCGTGCGGATCGCCGACGACGGCGAGGTGCTCCTGCACGGCGAGCACCTGTTCACCGGGTACTGGAAGAACGAGTCGGCGACGGCCGAGGCTCTGGCCGACGGCTGGTTCCACACGGGTGACATCGGCACGCTCGACGAGGACGGCTATCTCGCGATCACGGGCCGTAAGAAGGAGATCATCGTCACGGCGGGCGGCAAGAACGTCGCCCCGGCGGTGATCGAGGACCGGATCCGCGCACACGCCCTGGTCGCCGAGTGCATGGTGGTCGGCGACGGACGGCCGTTCGTCGGCGCGCTGCTCACCCTCGACGAGGAGTTCCTCTCCCGCTGGGCCGAGGAGAACGGCAAGCCGGCCGGTTCGACGGCGGTCTCGCTGCGCGAGGACCCCGAGCTGCTGGCCGAGGTGCAGCGGGCGGTGGACGACGGCAACGCGGCGGTGTCCAAGGCGGAGTCGGTACGCAGGTTCCGCGTCCTGGGGGCGCAGTTCACCGAGGAGGCGGGCCACATCACGCCGTCGCTGAAACTGAAGCGCAATGTCGTGGCGAAGGACTTCGCGGACGAGGTGGAGTCGATCTACCGCGGCTGAGCCGGACGTCCGTACGGGGAGGGGACCGCACCGGCCGGTGCGGTCCCCTCCCCGTACCTGCTCAGAGCAGCGTCTGCAGCTGTCCGGCGAGCAGGTCCCAGCGCCATTTCTCCTCGACCCACGCCCTGCCCCGCTCCCCCATGCGCCGGCGCAGCTCGGGGTCGCCGAGCAGGGTGACGATCCGGTCGGCGGACTCCTCGGCGGAGCCGCCCCGCACCACCCACCCGGTCTCGCCGTCGAGCACGGCGTCCGGGGCGCCCCCCGAGTCGCCCGCCACGACCGGCAACCCGGTCGCGGACGCCTCCAGGTAGACGATGCCGAGGCCTTCGACGTCGAGCCCGCCGCGCCGCGTGCGGCAGGGCATGGCGAACACGTCGCCGGCGCCGTAGTGCGCGGGCAGTTCCTCCCAGGGCACGGGTCCGGTGAAGCGCACGGAGTCCTCGACACCGGTCTCGGCCGCCAGCTTCTTCAGCTGCCCCGCGTACGGGCCGCCGCCCACGACGAGCAGGACGGCGTCCGGCACCCGCGCCAGGATCGCGGGCATGGCCAGGATGAGGGTGTCCTGCCCCTTGCGTGGCACGAGCCGCGACACGCACACGACGACGGGCCGGTCCGTGAGCCCGAGCCCGGCCCTGACCCGGTCGCCGCCGGAGGCCGGGTGGAAGGTCTTCCCGTCGACACCGGGCGGCAGCCGCACCATGCGTCCGGCGGCCTCCGGGGTGAGCGCGGCGGCGATCCTGGAGCGCGTGTACTCGCCGAGGTAGGTGATCGTGTCGGTGCCCTCACCGACACGGCGCAGCAGCTGCCGGGACGCGGGCAGCTGGGCCCAGCCCGCCTCGTGGCCGTGCGTGGTGGCCACGATCCTGCGCGCGCCGGCCTTGCGCAGCGCGGGCGCCATCAGGCCGAGGGGCGCGGCCGCTCCGAACCACACGGAGGAGCAGCCGTGTTCGCGCAGCAGCCGGACCGCCTGCCGGGTGACCCCCGGGGTGGGCAGCAGCATCGTCGTACGGTCGCGTACGACGGTGAACGGCTGCTCGGCGTCGAAGGCGGCGGTGGCCTCGGTGCCCTCCGTGCCGCGCTTCCAGGTGGAGGCGTAGACGACGAGCCGCTCGGGGTCCATGCGCAGGGCCATGTTGTGCAGGAAGGCCTGGATGCCGCCGGGGCGGGGCGGGAAGTCGTTCGTCACGATCAGCGTCTTGTCCATCGCCGCCGACAGTACCGGGCGGCCCGACGGCCCTGCCTGACGGCTCCCGCACAGTCGTGGCCTGCATCATGGCGTGCATGACGGTCAGGACGGGTACGAGTGGCCGGGGGCTGTCCCTCGCCGTGTGGGGCCTCACCCGGGCGGTGCTGCTGCTCTGCGTCTTCAAGGTGTTCACGGTGCCGGGCCCGGATGTCACGGTCGACGTCTCCGTGATCTACCGGGGCTGGTACGAGGTGCTCCGCGCCGGTACCTATCCGCTGGACGACGTCACCTGGCAGTACCCGCCCGCAGCGGCGCTCGCCGTGCTCTCCCCCGATCTGCTGCCCTTCCTGGAGTACGCCTCCGCCTTCTTCGCCCTCGTCCTGCTGTGTGACGCCCTCGTGTTCGGGCTCCTGCTGTACGCGGGAAGCCGTCCGGGCTTCCGCGAGGCGGGCGCGTGGCTGTGGGTGGCGGGTGTGCCGCTGCTCGGGCCGACGGTGTACGCCCGCTACGACCTGATGGTGACGGCCGTCGCGGTGGCGGCGCTGCTGGCGGGCGTGCGCCGTCCCAGGGTGCTGGGGGCGCTGGCCGCCTTCGGCGCGCTGCTGAAGGTGTGGCCGGTGCTGGTGCTGGTGGGCACCGCCAGGGGGAGGGCCACACGCCGGTCCTGGTCGGCGGCGGCGGTGACGGCCGCCGTGCTGGTCCTGGCGGCGGCGGTGGCGGCGCCCGGCGCGTTCGCCTTCCTGACGTTCCAGCGGGACCGGGGGCTGGAGCTCGAGTCCCTGGGCGCACTGGTCTTCCATGTGGCCCGGCAGTTCGGCTGGGAGGGCCGGGTGGAGCTCCGCTACGGCTCGATGGAGTTCGTCGGCCCTCATGTGGCGCTGGTGAGCACGCTGGCCCTGGCGCTGAGCGTGCTCGCCTTCGGCTGGCTGCTGGTGTGGCGGCTGCGGGCCCGTACGTTCGCGGTGCACACCCCTGCGGACGCGGCGTTCACCGCGGTGCTGCTGTTCACCGTGACCAGCCGGGTCATCAGCCCCCAGTACATGGTGTGGCCGCTCGGTGTCGCCGCGGTGTGCCTGGTGTTCCGGGGCAGTCGCATGGCGCCGCCCGCGTGTCTGGTCCTGGTGGCCACCGCTGTCACCCTGCTGGAGTTCCCGCTGGGCTTCGCGCACGTGGTGGCCAGTGACGCGGAGGGCGTGGCGCTCATGGCCGTACGCAACGGCCTGCTGGTCGTGGCGGCGCTGAGCGCGGGGCGGCGGCTGTGGCGGGCCACCGTGCCGGCGGTGCGGGAGGTGCGCGCGACGGAGGGCGTCAGCCGAGCCGGTCGCGCAGGTACTCCCGCCAGCGCGCCGTGAAGTCCTGGGGCGTGGTGCCGAGCACGGTGTGCATGGCCTGCTCCACGGCTCCGTCCCGCTCCGAACGGCTCCCCACGGCCCTGTAGAAGGCGATCAGCTCCTCATCGCCCCAGTCCCGCGCGATCAGCTCGCAGGCCAGCCAGCCCCCCTCGTACGCCCGGGAGAGCCGTCCCGCGTCCTCGCCGAACCCGAAGTCCTCGTCGGTCGGCAGGTGTGCGGGCAACTCCCCCCGGCGGACCGCCTCGGCGAGCTCCGGTGCGACCTCGGCGGCGGTCCGGCTCTCCTGGCGGTAGGCGACCCGGTCGGCGAAGCCCTCGGAGAGCCAGACAGGAGTGGCGGCGGAGGTGTGCGCGCGGGTCGCCACATGGGTGGTCTCGTGGGTGAGGACGACCCGCTGCCCGAAGTCACCCAGCAGTCCGTACGCCTGCGGATTGACGATCACCCGGTCCGCGGGCGCCCGGCCGCTCCCGCCGACCTCGCCGGTGGTGACGGCCGCTATGCCCCGGTAGCTGGACACGGGTGAATCCAGGAGCCCCGCCATGTCCTCCACGGACTCGGGGACGAGCACCACGACCCGCTCCGCCCAGGGCTCCGGCCAGGAGCCGGTGACGGCCGGGACGGCCCGGTCCGCGGTGGCCGCGATCCCGCGCAGCTCCGCCGTCGGGCGGCCGACCCCCAGGACCAGGCTGTGCGTGCCCCGTACGACCTCGACGTCGCCCTGCTGCCAGAGCTGTCCGGGGGATCCGTCGGCGGCCCGGTCGGCGGCGATGTACCAGGGGCGGCCCTCGCCGCGCCGGACCAGCTCCACCGTGCGGGAGGAGGACATGGGGGCCTTGTCGTAGCCCTTGATCCGGTAGCGCAGTTCGACCTCGGCGGTGGCCCGGTCCGCGCCCTCGTCCGTCACGTCCTTCACCTGGTACGCCCAGGACTCCAGCGGTACGTCGGCGAGGTTGTGCAGTTCGGTGCGCTGGGCGGCCCGGAAGGAGGTGGCCCGGGGGTCGAGCTCGGCCAGGTACGCGCCGGTGTCGTGCGCCATGAGCGCCGCGGCCCGGCGGTCCAGGGCGGCACCGACCTCCTGGGCGGTGATGCCGGTCTCGGTGTTCCCGGGGGCGGAACAGCCGGGCGCGAGCAGCAGGGCGGCGAGCACGGCACCCGCCGTGCACCGTCTGCGGGAGTGTCCCCGCCGCGCGTCCCGCTTCCGAACAGCCACCTGCCGATCGTACGGTCCGAGCCGTCACAGCGGCGCCCCGCCGGTGACCTGTGGTCTCCGACGGGGCGGGTGTCACTGAAGCGTGCTGCGATTCACCGTTCGGGTGTCAGACGCGCACACCGAACTGGAAGGAGCCCAGGTACTCCATCGCCTCGTACCGGACCACCTGGCCCGGGTACGGCGCGTGCAGGACCTGGTTGTTGCCCGCGTACAGGCCCACGTGCGAGGTGTTGCTGAAGAAGACCAGGTCGCCGGGCTTGAGCGCGCTGCGACCGATCTGCACACCGTCGTTGACCTGCGTGTACGTGGTGCGGGTGATCTGGACGCCGGCCTGGGCGTAGGCCCACTGGGTCAGGCCCGAGCAGTCGAACGAGTTGGGCCCGGAGCCACCGGAGACGTACGGCTTGCCCAGCTGTGTGGCGGCGGCCTGGAGGGCGGCGGCGCCACGGGCGGACGCGGGGAGCTCGTTGCCGAGCTCGACCCGGTCACCGGCGGCGCGGCTGGCGCGCTGCTGGTCCTGCTGCATCTTGGCGCGCTCGGCCTCGGTGAGGGTGTTCAGCAGCTTCTGCGCGTCGGCGAGCTTGCCCTGGTACTTCTTCTTGTTGTCGTTCAGCGTCTTGCGGACGTCGGCGAGGTCGCCGAGCTTCGCCTCCGCCTCCTTGCGCTGCTGCGCGAGGGTGCGCTGCTTCGCCTGGATCTTCCGCAGGGACTCGGCCTGCTTGGCCGTCAGCTGGTCGAGCGCGGAGGCCTGGTCGAGGAAGTCGTCCGGATCCGAGGAGAGCAACAGCTGGACCGACGGGTCGAGACCACCGGAGCGGTACTGCGCGGTGGCGAGCGAACCGAGCTCGCCGCGCAGGGTGTTGAGCTCGTCCTGGCCACGGGCGACCTTGTCCTGGAGCGCGTCGGCCTGCTTCTTGAGCTCGTCCTGCTGCTCCTTGGCGCCGTTGGCCTTCTCGGTGGCGACCTCGGCCTCGTGGTAGAGCTTGTCGACCTTTTCCTTGACCTCACTCTTGGTCGGCTTGGGGTCGGCCTGGGCCGTCTGAGAGGTCAGGGCCACAGCTGCTGCGGCGGTCACGGTGAGCACGGTCACGCGGGTGCGGCTCGGCTGCTTGGGACGACGGTGGGACGCCACGAAGGCGAGCTCCTTCTTCCTCGAGCCGCCTACCGGGTTGTGGGGGGACACGAACGAATCCCCGGCTCCGTGCACTCACGGACTCGGCGGTTCCTTCGCTGTCACCCCGGGTGGGCAATCAACCGTGCGAAGGTTCGAGGCCTGACCCTAGTGACCATCTTGTGATCAGTTCAAATCCTCACGGGCAAAATCTCGTCACACCAGGCACTTCTTTACTTTCATCGCACTGCGTGTAGCGCTGCCCTGACGGTACGTTCCGTAAATTCCGGCATGTCACCCATGCCTCACAAGACGCCTCAGACGCGCGAAAGGCGCTTCAGGAGCAAGGCGGACGTGACCGGCCTCGCGCCCGCCTTCGCCACCCCGTCGGCCACTTCACGGTCGGTGGAGACCACGACGACGGGTCTGCCCGGCGGTTCGGCGCGCGCGAGTTGACGGATCAGCTCGTCCGCGGTCACCCCGGCCTTGCTGAACAGCACCCGGACGCCGCGCGGTGGCGCCAGCAGGACCGGGGCGGCCAGTTCGGCGCCGTCGAAGACACAGGTCATCTCGGCGCCGGTCTGAGCCGCGAGGACGGAGAGCCCGCCCAGCAGGCGCAACCGCTGCTTCTCCAGCGGCATCTGCGGATAGCCGGTCTTCGTGACGTTGTAGCCGTCGACGATCACATGGGCCTGCGGCAGGGCGAGCAACTGGTCGAGCAGCGCCGGATCGGTCTCCGAAAGGGCCCTGGCCGCAATGTCCTTCGGTGACATCCGGCCGGGCTCCACCGCCTCGACGCCGTCCGCGGGGCGCAGCGAGGAAGGGGGCAGGGCCAGTTCGCGGCGGAGCCCCTGCGCCGCGTCGAGCACGGTGTCCAGGAGCAGCCGCAGCCGCATGTCCTCGACCGAGCGGCCCTCCCTGGCAGCCCGGCGGCCCGCCTCGACGGAGGCCTCCGCCTCCGTCAGCCGCGCCTTGAGCCGACGGGACTCACTCTCGGCGGCGGAGACCTGGGCCGCGGCCTCGGACCGTACGACGTCGGTCTCGGCGCCGGCCTTGCGCAGAGCCGCCTCCCCGCGCTTCACCTCACTGAGGGCGCTGCGCAGTTTGCGGTGCAGGGAGTCGGCCTCCTTGCGGGCGGCCTCCAGCTCCGAACGCAGCCGTTCGGTGTCGGCCCTGGTCTGGCCGCGGGCGCGGTCGAGCTCCTCGCGCAGTCGCTCCAGCTCGCGCCTGGTCTCCTCGTCCACCCGCTCGGCATGCGCCCTCTGGACCTCTTCACCGGCGGCCGCCACCAGCTTGACCCAGCCGGCCGGCCGCAGCACATAGGCGGCCGCCGCCACGTCGACGGGGTCGGCGGCGGCGGGCGGCGCGCCGGAGGTGAGCGCGTCGGCCAGCTCCGGCTGGGTCTGGGTGATCCGCTCACCGATGCGGCGGCGGAACGCCGGGTCGCCCTCCAGGGCGGCGGCCATCGCGTTACCCGCGAACTTGGCCCGCCTGTTCGGGGTGAAACGGGCGTACTGGCGGAGCTGGGAGGGGAGTTCGCCGACGGTCAGACCGCCGAACGCCTCCGAGACCAGCGCCACCACCTTGCGGCGTACGCCCTCGGGCAGCGGACGGTCGAGCGACTCCACGGTGCCGTCGGCCGCGTCGGCCGGTTCGGCGCCGCCTGTCGGCTGCTCCACCATCCATCACCCCAATATGTCTGTGCGCACGACCCCGTCAGGAGTCGGCACCAGGCCTGTCGACCAGCTCGATCTGGTCCACGGCGTTGCACCAACGGCAGCGCACCGACTCGATGGTCTCACTGACCACCTCGCGCTCCTCGATACTCGATTCCCCGGCCAGGTCGAGATGCACGTACTCCACGACCTTCGAGGTGCGTGTCACATCGAAACGGGTGAGATTGCCGCAGAGCGTGCAGCGCCAGCGGGTCCCGTCCGTCGGCTGGGGAACCGTCGTCATCGTTGCGTCCTCTTTCGTCGTTCGTCGAGTCCTGTGCGTGCCCAGGTCTTCGATCTCGCGGTGCGCCGTCGAACTGCGGATGTCCTGCCGCAACCCTACGGCCTTGCGCATACCTATCGACACGGCGAGGCGGTCTGTCCCGTTCTCATCGGGTGCGTCATGCTCTGTACGTGATCGATTGGCGTGAAGTCGGCTGGCGGGAGCGGGCCAGAGAGCTCGGAGCGGGGGGCGCCCCGGTCACGTACGGGCTGATGGCCCTGTGCTGCGCAGTGTTCCTGATCAGCCCTCTCTCCGGGTTCAATCCCGCCTACGGAGGCGGCGACTCGCTCCTGGCCGCTCAGGCCGGGTACTTCGAGCGGTGGGGTGTGATCCCCAGCGAGCTGCTGGACGGCTCCGCCCACGCGGCCCTGACCCCGCTGACCGCGCTCTTCGTGCACGGCAGCTGGCTGCACCTCCTGGGCAACATGCTCTTCCTCTACGTGTTCGGGGCGATGGCCGAGGAACGCATGGGCCGCGTCGAGTTCGCCTTCTTCTACGTCGCGTGCGGCTACTTCGCCCTGGTGGCCTACGCGGTGGTGCACGCGGGTTCCGACCAGACGCTGGTCGGCGCGTCGGGGGCGATCTCCGCGGTGCTCGGCGCGTTCCTCTGCCTCTTCCCCAGAGCCCGGGTCACCAGCCTCTTCCCCTTCCTCTTCTTCCTGCCGCTCCGCTTCCCGGCCTGGATCGTGCTCGTGTTCTGGTTCGTCCTGCAGTGGCTGGCGGCGCAGAGCGCGGGCAGCGGCCCGGGCGTGGCGTACCTCGCGCACGTGGCGGGTTTCGCGGCCGGGTTCCTCTACGCCTGGGCGCGGTTCCGGGGGACTAGAGTGAAGTCTCCAGCCACGGCCACCGAGGGAGAAAGCCAGCCGTGATCACCGCGATCGTGCTCATCAAGACCAGCGTGAACCGGATTCCCGAGATCGCCGAGGCCATCGCCGCGCTGGACAGCGTCAGCGAGGTCTTCTCGGTCACCGGTACGTACGACCTGATCGCCATGGTCCGGGTGGCCCGGCACGACGATCTGGCCGATGTCATCCCAGGCCGGATCAGCAAGATCCCTGGCGTCGAAGGCACCGACACCCACGTCGCCTTCCGCACGTACTCGCAGCACGACCTCGAGGCGGCCTTCGCCATCGGCCTCGACGGCTGAGCAGACCTACGGCTCCGGCCGGGACGGGGCGACACGCCTCCCGTCCCGGCCGGAGCCGTGTCCTGACCCGTTCAGACCTGCGCGGCGGCGCCACGGTCGGGCACGCAGCGGCCCTCCTCGGTGCGGTAGCTCCAGCGGGCGCCCTTGCTCACCAGTTCCCGGACCGCGCCCAGGAACCGCTCGATGTGCTCGTCCGGCGTGCCGGCGCCGAAGCTCACCCGGATGGCGTTGAGGGACCTCTCCCCCGGGGCCGCCTCCGGCGCGCCGCATTCGCCCGGCTCCTGCGGCTCGCTGCCCAGCAGGGTCCGCACCAGGGGGTGGGCGCAGAACAGTCCGTCGCGCACCCCGATGCCGTACTCGGCGGAGAGCGCCGCGGCGAAGTGCGAGCTGTTCCACCCCTCGACCACGAAGGAGATGACGCCGACCCTCGGGGCGTCGTCGCCGAACAGAGAGAGCACCTTGACCTCGGGGACCGCGGCGAGCCCCTCACGGACCCGGGTCACCAGCTGCTGCTCCCGCGCGACCAGCCGGTCGAATCCGGCCTCGGTCAGGGCCTTGCATGCGGCAGCGATGGAGTAGACGCCGATGACGTTGGGCGATCCGGCCTCGTGCCGGGCCGCGGTGGTGTGCCACTCGACGTCCACACCGCCGTCCGTGCGCCGGGCGACCTTACGGGAGGCGCCGCCGCCCGCGAGGTACGGCTCCGCGTCCACCAGCCAGTCGGCCCGGCCCGCGAGGACACCCGAGCCGAAGGGGGCGTACAGCTTGTGCCCGGAGAAGGCGACCCAGTCGACGTCCAGCTCGGCGATGTCCACCGGGTGGTGGGGCGCCAGCTGCGCGGCGTCGAGCACGATCCGCGCTCCGTGCGCGTGGGCCGTGGCGGCCAGTTCCTTCACCGGCCACAGCTCACCGGTGACGTTGGAGGCACCCGTGACGCAGACCAGCGCGGGCCCGTGGGGTTCACGGCCTGCCAGGGCACGCTCCAGCGTGGCGACCGCCTGGCCCGGGGTACGGGGGGCGTCGAGGTAGGTCACCCGGGCGTCGCGCCAGGGCAGCAGCGAGGCGTGGTGCTCGGTCTCGAACACGAACACCTGGCAGTCCGCGGGCAGCGTAGCGGCCAGCAGGTTGAGGGAGTCGGTCGTCGAGCGGGTGAAGACCACCTGGTCGTCCGCGCGGCAGCCGAGGAACTCCGCGACGGTCACCCGGCTGCTCTCGAACAGGTCGGTGGAGAGCTGCGAGAGATATCCGGCACCGCGGTGCACGCTGCCGTAGTACGGGGCGTAGGCGGCCACGTCGTCCCACACCCGCTGGAGAGCCGGGGCACTGGCCGCGTAGTCGAGGGCGGCATAGGTGACATCTCCGCCCGTCACCAGCGGAACGGTGACATCCGCACCCAGAACCGGCAGCGGGGCACAAATGGACTGGTTGACGGCAGCGGTGGAGACAGACATGGCGAACTCCCGTAAGAGGCAGGCGAAATCCTCGCGCCGGCGACCCGACAGGACGCGGCAGCGCGGGAAAAGAAAGAAAAAGGGGTGTGCGGAGGAGGGCGTCGCGCCCTATCGCATTCGCTTGCTCACAAGAGGCTCCCTGGGACCAGGACCCCAAGGGGTGGCATCCAACGATGCCGAGGGGCCCGCGCTTGCCACAGACCTCGCTGCCTGCGGCCTGGTCTTCACCCGGGGCACCCCGCCACGGACGGAGGGTTGCCGGACAGCGGGCCGGGGCCGTAGTCGCTGTCACTCATGACCTGCGCAGTATCTTGCCATACCCTCGGCGACGCGCAAGGGCGCAGTCCGCGATCCGGACTGCGCCCTTGCTCACGTGCTCCCTCAGGCGTTGCTGGCCGCCACCCACCGCTCCAGCGCCCGCTTGGCCGCGCCCGAGTCGATCGACGCCGCGGACCGGGCGATCCCGTCCGCGAGCTGCTCGTTCAGCGTGCCCTCGCCCGGATCCAGCGCGACCAGCGCGGCAGCCGAGTTGAGCAGTACGGCGTCGCGTACGGCACCGGTCTCCCCGTCGAGCAGCCGGCGGGCGACATCCGCGTTGTACGAGGAGTCCGCGCCGCGCAGCGCCTCGACGGGAACCAGGTCCAGGCCGACGTCGCGCGGGTCGAAGGGCTCCTCGCGGACGGTGCCGTCACGGACGGTCCAGACCCGCGAGGTCGCCGTGGTGGTCAGCTCGTCGAGGCCGTCGTCGCCCCGGAAGACGAGCGCCGAATTCCCCCGGTCCGCCAGCACACCGGCCACGATGGGTGCCATCTTCGGGTCGGCGACCCCGATCGCCTGGGCGCGCACCCGTGCCGGGTTGGTGAGCGGGCCCAGGATGTTGAAGGTGGTCTGCGTGCCGAGTTCCTTGCGCGCCCTGGCCGCGTGCCGCAGGGCGGGGTGGAACTTCACCGCGAAGCAGAAGGTGATGCCCGCTTCCTCGGCCACGGCGACGACGCGCTCCGGCGTCAGTTCGAGATTGACGCCGAGCTTCTCCAGCACGTCCGAGGCGCCGCTCGCCGACGAGGAGGCCCGGTTGCCGTGCTTGACGACCTTCGCGCCCGTACCGGCGACCACGATCGCCGACATGGTGGAGATGTTGACCGTCTTGGCCATGTCGCCACCGGTCCCCACGATGTCGACCGTGCGGCCGGGCACATGGATGGTGTGGGCGTGCTCGTACATGGCGCGGACGAGTCCGGTGACCTCGTCGACGGTCTCGCCCTTGGCCCGCAGCGCGATCGCGAAGCCGGCGATCTGCACGTCCGTGGCCTCGCCGCTCATGATGCGGTCCATGGCCCACGCGGTGTCGTCCGCGCTCAGGTGCTCGCCGCGCAGAAGCGGGGTCAGCACACCGGGCCAGGTACGGGCCGCCACGCTGTCGCCGCCGTCCGGGGTCACAACGTTCATGGTCCGCTCCTGGGGTCCACAGCCGATACAAGGATGCCCCCTACCCTATCCAGGCCCCGGGACAGCGAAGAGCCCCGTCCATCGGATGGACGGGGCTCCCGCTGTGGCGGTCAGCTGAGGTGATCAGTGGTGGCCGTGGCCGCTGGTGATCTCCTTGTACTCCTCGGCAGTGGGCTTGGCGATCTGGTTGTCCTCGCCGTAGTAGCTCTTGCTGAGCCTGGCCCGCAGCTTCTGCAGCGCCGACGGCTTGCGCTCGACACCGTTCTTGTCGATCGTCGGGCCGATCTCGATCGGCTTGTACTGCTCGTGCGCCGTGAGCGTGTGCAGCTGCTCCTGGCTGAGCGGCTCGTGGATCTCCACGAACTCACCGTGCGGCAGGCGCTTGATGGTGCCGGACTCGCGCCCGTGCAGCACCTTCTCCTTGTCGCGGCGCTGGAGGCCGAGGCAGATCCGCCGGGTGACGACGAACGCCAGGACCGGGCCGACGAAGAAGGCGATCCGTACGAACCAGCTGATCGCGTTGAGCGACAGGTGGAAGTGGGTCGCCCAGATGTCGTTGCCGCCGCCGATCAGCATGACGAAGTAGATCGTCACCCAGGCGACACCCAGCCCGGTACGCGTCGGCGCGTTGCGCGGACGGTCCAGGATGTGGTGCTCGCGCTTGTCGCCGGTGATCCACGACTCGATGAACGGGTACATCGCGAGCGCCCCGAGGACGACACCGAACAGCACCAGTGGGATGAGTACGCCCAGGACCAGCGTGTGGCCCCAGAGGTTGATCTCCCAGCCCGGCATCACACGGACGAAGCCTTCCGCGAAGCCCATGTACCAGTCCGGCTGGGCGCCCGTGGACACCTGGTCGGGACGGTACGGGCCGAGCGCCCAGATCGGGTTGATCGTGGCGATCGCGGAGAGGACCGCGATGAAGCCGAAGACCAGGAAGAAGAAGCCTCCGGCCTTCGCCATGTACACCGGCAGCAGCGGCATGCCGACGACGTTCTTGTTCGTCTTGCCCGGGCCGGCGAACTGCGTGTGCTTGTGGAAGAAGACCAGGATGAGGTGGCCGACCACGAGCCCGAGCATGATGCCCGGCAGCAGCAGGATGTGGATCGAGTAGAACCTCGAGATGATGTCCGTACCGGGGAACTCCCCGCCGAACAGGAACATCGAGATGTACGTACCGACGATCGGCATCGACAGGATCGCGCCCTGCGTGAAGCGCACACCCGTACCGGAGAGCAGGTCGTCCGGGAGCGAGTAGCCGGTGAACCCGGTGAACATGCCGAGCACGAACAGCAGGAAGCCGAACAGCCAGTTGATCTCACGCGGCTTGCGGTACGCCCCGGTGAAGAACACCCGGAACATGTGCACGAACATGCCGGCGAGGAAGATGATCGCGGCCCAGTGGTGGATCTGGCGGACCAGCAGACCACCGCGGACGTCGAAGCTGATGTCCAGCGTCGACGCGTAGGCCGCGGACATCCGGATGCCCTGCATCGGCTCGTACGAGCCGTGGTACACGACCTCGTTCATGCTCGGGTTGAAGAACAGCGTCAGGTACACACCCGTGAGGATGATGATGATGAAGCTGTAGAGGCAGATCTCACCCAGCATGAAGGACCAGTGGTCCGGGAAGATCTTGCGCATGTTGGCCTTGGCCAGGCCGTAGATGCCGAGCCGGCCGTCCGCCCAGTCGGCAACCCGCTCACCGGCGGGCGCCTTGCGCTGTGTTTCCGTCGCAGTACTCATCCGCGCTCCCAGAAGGCAGGACCGACGGGCTCTTCGAAGTCACCGAGCGCCTCGAGGTTGCCCTCGCTGTTCACACCGATCCGCAGCTGCGGAAGGGGGTGACCGGCCGGACCGAAGATGACGCGGGCGCCGTCGGAGAGGTCGAAGGTGGACTGGTGGCACGGGCAGAGCACGTGGTGGGTCTGCTGCTCGTACAGGCTGATCGGGCAGCCGACGTGGGTGCAGATCTTGGAGAAGGCCACGATTCCCTCGTGGGCCCACTCACGCTCGCGCTTGTCCTTGATGTTGTCCGGCTCGATGCGGATGATCATCAGGGCGGCTTTGGCGATCTGCGTCTGGAAGTCGTGCGCGTCCTCCTCCAGGCCCTCGGGCATGGCGAAGGTCAGCGAACCGACGACGACGTCCTCGGGGCGCAGCGGCTCCATGGTGTTCATGTTGACGAGCTGCTTGCCCTTGGCCCACAGGGTCTTGCGGAGCTTCTTCTCCGGCAGCGGACCGAGGTCGCGCAGCAGCACCACGCCGGAGAGCGGCACGAGGGCCAGCGCACCGAACATGGTGTTGCGGATCAGCTTCCGCCGCCCGATCGCGGACTCCTGGGCACCGGCCGCGAAGTCGGCCATGACCTTCGCCTTGACCTCCGGCTCCGCCTCGATGGCGTGCCGGTCGTCGGCGACCTCCACGTCGGACATCAGGGTGCGCGCCCAGTGGACGGCCCCCGCGCCGATGAGGAGGAGCGCCAGGCCCAGGGTCAGGCCCAGGGAGAAGTTGAGCGCGCTCACGTGGCCGAACGGCCAGATGTAGACGATCCGGTCGACCGGGAAAATGACGTACGAGGCGATGAAGCCGACCGTCGCCAGCATGGACAGCGTGAACATGAAGGCGACGGCTCGCTCGGAGCGGTTCGCAGCACGTTCGTCGATGTCCTGGATGCGCGGCCGGTGGGCCGGCAGCCCCGGGTCGGCGAACGGGTCGCCCGCACCCTCTACCGCGCCGTGCGCGGTGCCCTGCTCAACCGGCAGGTTCTCTTCTGGAATCTGTTGGCTACTCATGACTTCTTGGCCTTAGCGGTGTGGGCCGCGACCCATACGGCGATGGCGATCAGGCCGCCCAGGCCGAAGATCCAGCCGAAGAGACCTTCACTGACGGGGCCGAGGCCACCGAGCGAGAGCCCGCCGGGGGTCTCGGACTCATGACCGTTGACGGTCTGGACGTACGCGATGATGTCTTTCTTCTGCTGCTCCGGCATGGTGCTGTCCGGGAAGGAGGGCATGCTCTGCGGGCCGGTCTGCATGGCCTCGTAGATGTGCTTCGGGCTCACGCCGTCCAGGTCCGGGGCGAACTTGCCGTTCGTCAGCGCACCGCCCTTGCCGGTGAAGTTGTGACACTGCGCGCAGTTGTTGCGGAACAGGTCGCCGCCCTTGGCCACGTCCGCGCCCGCGGGGTCGACCTGGCTTTCGGTCGGCGTGATCGGACCGGCGCCCAGGGACGCGACGTACGCCGCGAGCTGGTCGATCTCGGCCTGGGTGTAGATGACCGGCTTCTTCGGTACCTGGGCACCCGGCTGCTGAGCCGGCATACGTCCGGTACCGACCTGGAAGTCGACGGCGGCGGAGCCGACGCCCACGAGGGACGGCCCGTCGGTGGTGCCCTGACCGCCGGATCCGTGGCAGCTTGCACAGCCCACGGAGTAGAGCTTCTTGCCCTCGTCGATGGCGAGGGACTGGGCGGTTTCGTCGGCCTGCGCCTTACCCGCAGGCGCAAACGCGGCGTACAGCCCCCCGGTAGCCGCCAGCGCGAGGAGTAGTACGACGACCGCCGCCAGCGGATGGCGTCGTCGTGCGGAGAGCTTTTTCACGGATTACCCCGGTGTCAGGATCTTCTGCGTCGATGGTGGTGGGTGCGAGCCCGGTTACTTGATCATGTAGATCGTGGCGAACAGACCGATCCAGACGACATCGACGAAGTGCCAGTAGTAGGACACGACGATGGCCGCGGTGGCCTGTTCATGGGTGAATCTCGAGGCCGCGTATGTCCTGCCCAGGACGAGCAGGAAGGCGATGAGACCGCCTGTCACGTGCAGACCGTGGAAGCCGGTCGTCAGGTAGAACACCGAACCGTACGGGTCGGAGGACAGCGAGAGACCCGCGTCCTTGACCAGCTCGGTGTACTCGAGGACCTGGCCGCCGATGAAGATCGAACCCATCACGAACGTGATGATGAACCAGGTGCGGAGCTTCTTCACATCGCCCCGCTCCGCGGCGAAAACGCCGAGCTGGCAGGTGAGAGAGGAAAGCACCAGGATCGTGGTGTTCGTCGCCGAGAACGGGAAGTTCAGATGGTGAGCCATCTCCTTCCAGTGTTCGGGTCCCATCACCGATCGCAGGGTGAAGTACATCGCGAAGAGGGCCGCGAAGAACATCAGCTCGGAACTCAACCAGATGATGGTTCCGACGCTGGTGAGGTTCGGTCGATTGACCGACGGGTGCGCGTGCCCGGTTTCTACTGTCGTTGCTGTCGCCACGACCGACATTATGTCGGTCGCTTATCCCGCCCTCACTCCCGGGGGTGCCGTTCGGTGTGTCAGAGCCGTGTGTCCGCACCGAACGGCCCATCGAATCGCTGTCCTTACCGGTGCTGACAGGCAGTCCGCCGGAGTACGATCCGCCCATCGGTTCATGCCCGGAGAGCCCCGAAGACACAGACGTCACGGAGGAACAATGCAGCCGACCGCCACGGTCCTGGTCTACAGCGACGACGCCAACACCCGTGAGCAGGTGAGGCTGGCAGCCGGGCGCAGGCCTGCGGCGGACGTCCCACCGGTGGAGTACCTGGAGTGCGCCACCCTGCCCGCCGTCCTGAGCGCACTGGACCGGGGCGGTGTCGATGTCTGCGTGCTGGACGGTGAGACGGCCCCTGCGGGCGGTATGGGCGTCTGCCGGCAGATCAAGGACGAGATCTTCGACTGCCCGCCCGTACTGCTGCTGATCGGGCGCCCGCAGGACGCCTGGCTGGCCACGTGGAGCCGCGCGGACGCCGCTGTGACCCACCCGGTCGACCCGGTCGGCTTCGCCGACGCCCTGGCCTCCCTGCTGCGCCAGAGGCTGTCCGTGGAGGCCTGACGCCGGGCGTCCCCGGGCCTGTGGGCGGTGTCCCTCCGGGGTGCGGCTCACTCCCGGCCGGATCAGACCTGGGGGCGCAGCCGCGCCGTCCGGACGTCGGTGCCCGTGTCCGGTGTGCCGCCGCCGTGCAGGGCGCTGCCCTTCTGCCAGGCTTCCCAGGACAGGTTCCAGTCGCCGAAGCCGTTGTCGAACGGCGTCATCGTCTCGCCGTCACTTCCGACGACCTTGACGATGTCGCCTTCGCGCACGGTCTCGAAGAACCACTCCGCGTCGGCGGTGCTCATCCCCGTACAGCCGTGGCTGACGTTGGCGTTGCCCTGTGAACCCGTGGACCAGGGCGCCGCGTGTACGTACTCACCGCTCCAGGTGACGCGTGTCGCCCAGTAGACCGGCAGGTCGTAGGACTCCGAAGAACCGGCGGCGATGCCGATGCTCTCGCCGCGCATACGTACGAACTGCTCCTTGGCGAGCACGACCTTGACGCCGTTGCGGGTCTCGAAGCCCGGCTTGCCCGTGGTGACCGGCATGGTGTTGATCACTTCGCCGTTGCGCAGGACGGTCATGGAGTGGTCCGAAGCGTCGGTGATCGCTTCTATGCGGTCGCCGGTGGTGAGCTTCAGAGGTTTCGCGGCGGCCCCGTAGAGGGCGTCGGTGACCTTTATGCCCTTGAGGTTGCTGCGGATGTCGATGCTGGCGTCGGCGGGCCAGTACTCCTTGGGCCGGTAGTGCAGGGTCTTGGCGTCGACCCAGTGCCAGGAACCCGTGACCGCCGGGGCGGAACGGACCTGGAGCCCGCGTTCCACGGTGGCCCTGGCGGCCTTGTCGGTGACCGGAGCGCTGAGTTCCGCCGTGAGGGGCTGTCCGACGCCGTAGGTGCCCGCCTGCGGGCCGAAGGCGACCTTCAGGAACTTCTTGGCCGAGGTCGTGCCGAACGAGTACGTACGGCGGCCGGGAGCGCCGTCGCCGTTCTCGGTGGAGACCTTGACGGTGTATCGGGTGCCGGCCGCGAGCGGGGTGGTGGAGTGCCATCGCTTGCCGTCGGCGTCGAGTTCGCCCGCAAGATGGCGGCCCTCGGTGTCGACGGCCGTCACGTCCGTGACTTTCGTGTCGTCGTCCTTGACGGTGACTTCGAGGGGCTTGTCGGGGTCGGCCTTCTCGCCCTTGGAAGGGCCGTTGAAGGAGACCAGGTCGGCTGCGTCGTGGGACTTCAGCGACAGCGGATGACCGTCGGGCTCGCCACAGGCGGTCGCACCTGCAACCAGGGTCACGACCAGCAGAGTGCAGCTCACTACGGTGCGGATGCGCGGCGTGTGGTTCATGAACCCACGCTAAGAAGATTCATCCGATCCAGCGCGTTCAGTGACTGCAAACGGGGGCCCGGCCCGCTCATTGCTGAGCGGGCCGGGCCCCCGTGCGGGTGCGACGCGTCCGGTGAAGGCGTGTCCTACTGGGTGCGGTTCTCGCCCCGGTAGTACTCGAAGACCCAGCCGAAGAGGCCGATCAGGAGCAGCGGGGCCGAGAAGTAGGCCAGCCACCAGCCGAAGATGACGGCCATGAAGAGGAAGGCGCCACCGATGGCCAGCGAGAGCGGCTGCCAGCTGTGCGGGGAGAAGAAGCCCACCTCACCGGCTTCGTCCGCGACGTCGGCTTCCTTGTTGTCCTGGGCCATCGCGTCGACCCTGTTGGCCGTGAAGGCCAGGTAGAAGCCGATCATGAGGGTCAGGCCGAAGGACAGGACCAGGGCGGTGGTACCGACCGGCTCCTTGGACCAGACGCCGTACGTGACGGCCATGGCCAGCATGAAGACGCTCAGCCAGATGAAGAGCTTGCCCTGGATCTTCACTTGCCGTCCTCCTTGCCGCCGACGAGGACCTTCTCACCCTCGGACAGGTGATCCAGCTGCTCGAGCGCCGCGATCTCCGGGTGGTGCAGGTCGAACGCCGGGGATTCGGAACGGATCCGCGGCAGGCTGAGGAAGTTGTGCCGAGGCGGCGGGCAGGACGTCGCCCATTCGAGCGAACGGCCGTAGCCCCAGGGGTCGTCGACCTCGATCTTCTTGCCGTACTTCGCGGTCTTCCAGACGTTGTACATGAACGGAAGCATCGACAGTCCGAGCACGAACGAGGAGATCGTCGAGATCGTGTTCAGGGCGGTGAAACCGTCGGCGGCGAGGTAGTCCGCGTAACGGCGCGGCATGCCCTCGGCACCCAGCCAGTGCTGGACCAGGA
>NZ_JBIAIN010000027.1:36249-104802 GCF_042871445.1 Streptomyces sp. NPDC005794 | reverse complement strand
TCGACACACCCCACCCAACGCCACACCACCGGTCCGGGACACGCCCGGACCGGTCACATCATACGAATCAACGACCCGCGAAGTCCGGGCCTAGAAGAATGGCAGGCAGTGATCAGCACACTGGAGGAGTCGCTGCGGCTGCACCGCCACCGCCCCGGCACGCTCCTTGCGCTCGACGCCTACCTGCACGAACGCACCAGCGGCCTGATCGGCAGCCTCTCCCAGCTCATCCGGGAGGCGGCCATCGAAGCGATCGACAACGGGGCCGAGAGAATCACCAAACGTCTCCTCGACTCGGTCGAACTCGACCACACCGTCGAACAGGCCAGGACCAAGAAAGCCGCCAAGAAGCCGACACGCAGAACGAAGGCGGCCTGACGTCGGTGAAGCCCTGGGAAGAATCAGTCCGGCTCCTGCCCGTCCCACTTCAACCCATCCACGGCGAAGTGCTTGGCTCCTACCTGCACCGCCTCGCCGCAGCTAACCGGATGAGTTCGGCCCGCCTCGGGCAGTGCCTATCTCCCCACAGCAACCCATTTTTCACCAGACGCACGGATGCCTTGCGACGCTGGACACCAACAGCACTCCCGCGGCTGGCGACCATGACCGGCGTTCCGATCGAAGTGCTGCAACGCTCTCTCCCCGCCTTCGTCCGTCTCGCCGCCCGCGCCAACGGCACCGGAGAGCCCGTCCACGCCCACTACGACCTCTACGTCGTCTGTCGGCACTGCATGCTGCGACATGGCATCCACGAGCCCGTACTCGCACACATGGCTGAGGGCCTTCGGCTCTGCAACAAGCACGCCATCTGGCTCGACGGCGCATGCCACCCCCACGTCGGCCATCTCGACGGACTGATCAAGGCGCAGCGCCAGCACTTCGGGCTGGTCCGTCGTTTCCCCGGCACCATCGACATGGCCACGAAGGAGGCGGAGAAACTCATCCGCTCCTGGTTGATGACGAACTACCAGCCAACCCTTCAAAAGCGTTGGCAGAAACGGTTGGTGCAGCTCCCTCGGCAGGAACCGCGCTACAGCGACGTGGTCCGCCAACGCCATGATGAGTGGGAGCGCATCGTGACCTATCCCGAGTTCGTCAGCGTCCTGGGAATCATCGCTGATCCACGCTGGCGGGCCCACCGCATCCCCACCGGCCGGCACGTCAGCGTTGAAGATCACCGCGAAGCCATCGCCGTCATTTTCACCGAGGCCGAACGTCGGCTCTCCGTTCCGACGCTCCGTGTCATGCCCGAGCGCCGGACCTTCCACAACGACCCCCTGTTCCGCTGGACCGACCCCCGCGGCAGAGTCCGCTTTCCACGCAGAGACGAACCGCACACCGTCACCCGAAGTCCCAGCCAAGCTGGATGAGCACAGGTCAACCGCACCGCCCGGTGCCAGTTCTACTGGGACACCATGAGGCCAGCGATCACTCGGATTCCCACAACCACATGCACTGGGATGCCAGGGACTCACGGCGTCCCGCTCCAACTGACGGGCCTCTGGTCAGAGGCGTCGCTCTCCGCCACTTCTACTGGTAACGGACAATAACTGTCACTTCGCAGGGATTTCTGTCACCAGTCGCCCGTAGTCGCCGAGCGGTAATCCCCCAGGCCGGGTCTGTCAAACGAGCGGTGTAACTCGGGTTGTTGAGAGTTACTGTCGGGCTGCGGAGAGTCGACCGTCGAAAGTGATGTCGAAGGCGTTCAGGGCGGACTTCCAGCGCATGGTCCAGCGGGCCTGGCCCTTGCCGGTCGGGTCGAGCGACATGATCGCCATGTAGACGCACTTCAGGGCGGCCTGCTCGTTCGGGAAGTGACCGCGGGCCTTCACCGCCCGTCGGATCCGCGCATTCACGGACTCGATCGCGTTCGTCGTGCAGACGATGCGGCGGATCTCGGTGTCGAAGCGGAGGAAGGGAGTGAACTCCTCCCACGCATTCTCCCAGAGCCGGACAATTGCCGGATACTTCTTGCCCCAGACGTCGGCGAACTCGGCGAACCGCTCGAGTGCGGCCTCCTCGGTCGCCGCGGTGTAGACGGGCTTGAGGACCTTGGCGATCTTGTCCCAGTCCTGGCGGGCGGCATACCGGAAGGAGTTTCGCAGCAGGTGGACCACGCAGGTCTGCACGATCGTCTTCGGCCAGACAGTCTCGACTGCGTCGGGCAGCCCCTTGAGCCCGTCGCAGACGAGCATGAGGACGTCGCTCACGCCGCGGTTCTTGATCTCGGTGAGGATGTGCATCCAGTGCTTGGCCCCCTCGCCGCCGTCGCCGGCCCACAGCCCGAGAATTTCGCGCCGGCCCTCCGTCGTCACCGCCAGGGCGACGTAGATGGGCCGGTTAGCGACCGCACCGTCGCGGATCTTCACGTGGATGGCGTCGATGAAGACCACCGGGTAGACGGCGTCCAGGGGCCGGTTCTGCCACTCGGCCATGCCATCGAGGACCTTGTCGGTGATCGTGGAGATCGTCTGCCTGGAGACGTCGGCGCCGTAGACCTCGGCCAAGTGGGCCTGGACCTCGCCGGTGGTCAGGCCCTTCGCCGCGAGTGAAATGACCATCTCGTCGACTCCGGAAAGGCGCTTCTGCCGCTTTTTGACGATTTTCGGCTCGAAGGAGCCCTCGCGGTCGCGGGGCACGGTTATCTCCACCGGGCCGACATCGGTCAGCACGGTCTTGGCCCGGGTGCCGTTGCGGGAGTTGCCGCCGTTCTTCCCCGCCGGATCGTGCTTGTCGTAGCCGAGGTGATCGGTGATCTCACCCTCGAGGGCCGACTCCAGAAGCCGCTTCGTCAGCTGCTGGAGCAGCCCGCCTTCGCCGGTCAGCTGCAGGCCCTCGGCCTGAGCTCGGCCCACCAGCTCGTCAATCAGCCGGTCGTCCACAGACTTCGCCGACACCGCCTCAGACACCTCAACGGTCTCGACCTCGGTCACGTTCTCACTGGTCATCGATGCATCCTCCATGATCGGGAGTTACACCGAACGTTTTACAGTCCCCCCAGGCCCTGGCTGTGTGAGCCACTAGGTTGCTGTGCGTGGAGACACGGGGGGAGAGGTATCGGTATGTGGGTCCGGCTGAGCTGAAGGTGCTCGTCCGGGCGGGTGGTGAGGGGCGGAGCATCCGCTCGTCGGCGGACTTCGGCGAGTGGATCTCGGCGCTGACCCTGGACGAGTTGGCCGAGCCGTTCACGTTCGTCGTCGATGGCGGCGGGGTGCTGCGACTGGCTCCGCGCCGCAGTGAGCACGTGGTGTGCGCTGGCGGCGGAGAGGTCCTGAGCGCCGGTGAGATGAGCTTCCGCGAGGAGTCTGGGCGGTGGGTGGTCGAGGAGGTCAGCAACCAGTCGACCGGCTACTGCCCGGACATCAGCTCATGGCCCGCCGTGGCCGAGGCTCTGGATCGGATCGGGATCCATCGACCGCCCGGATTCACGCACGAGGTCGTCTTTCGCCGATGCCACTCCTGCCGGGAGCTCAGCATCGTGCGGGAGAAGGACTTCGTATGCGTCTTCTGCGGCGAGGACCTGCCGCAGGAGTGGAACGTTGGGGAGCCCGGGTGACTGGTCAGACCGCGAAGATCGCATCGCTCTGCGAGTGCGGCAGCATGGCGGTGCGGCAGGTGAACCAGTTCATCCTTCACGATGAGTTGTGGTGGGACTCGGAGTTCTCCTGCGGGTCCTGTGGCACCTACCTGTGCGAACACGCTGGTCCGGGACCAGCACCGGATGATGTTCGGGAGACTCTCCTCGCAGCGCATGGGTCCGTCAGACTGCGGCTGGTCGGTTCGGTTCCCAGTCTCGTCCCGGCTTTGAAGGTCTTTCGGGAGGCCACTGCGGCCTCGTTGTCGCGGGCTCGCGAACTGGTCGGGGAACTGAGCCATGACGGTCTGGTGGGGACGTTGTCGGAGATGGAGTTCCTGAAGGCTCGGCTGCAGATGCGTGGAGTTCCCGTCGACGTCGATCGGTAGCTGTTCCGTGAGGGACTGAACCGGAGCGCTCCAGCGCTGGAATCGATCTTGAGCTTGGGCTGGGGCCCACAATGATCAGGCGTCTGCCGTCGGGACCTGGTAGAACCGGGTCCCGGTGGCGCTTGGGTCACGATGAACCGCCCCGGGTTCGGTAGAGATCTCAGATTGTGGTGATGACCTGGGGTTTCGTGAGTTCGGTGTAGTAGTTGGCTTCGCATTCGACGGGTGGGACGTGGACAAGCGGCTCGACCTGGTGCCCGTGGCAGCTCCCCGGCCCTACTAATTCGGTGCAGCTGACACGGCACGCGCAAAGCGATGAGTGCCCTGAGCGTCAGACGGCTTTTCGGGGGCGGATGGTGTCGAGGCGTTCCCAGAGGCCGACAAGATGCGCGTGCAGGACTTCCTCGGCTTCCTCTGCGGTCAAGTGGCCTACGAGTACATGGGTAGTGAGGCCGTCGGCGAGGGCGAGCAGAGTGCAAGCCTCGTGCTGTGGGTCGGGCGGCGTAGCGCCTTCGTCGGGCGAGCCGCTCTCGGTGGCCTCCGTGATGAGGCGGACGAGGAGGTTCTGGAGGGCTGCGTAGCTGGTTCTCAGCGGGCCGGCAAGTGGTTCGCTGACAGCGGCCTGAGCGACGAACGCGAGCCAGATCCGTGCTTCGGCGCGGTGTTCTTCGCGGAGCAGGGCGATCTCGTTGGCCGCGTGACCCAGGGCGGTGGCGGCCGACTGGGCCGGGCTTGCGGCCAGGCGGGTCCTCACACGTTCGGTGATGCGGTCGCCGACGTGGTCGACGGCGAAGAGGAGCATCTCCGCCTTGCTGCGGAAGCAGCGCTGAACGGCGCCCAGTGAGACCTGCGCGCGGGCGGCGACGTCACGCATGCTCACTCCCTCCGGTCCGTATTCGTCGGCGAGGAGGCAGACGGCCTCGGCGATCCGGCGGCGTCGACTTTCGTAGTCCACCTGTTTGGGCATGCTCGGCCAGCCTCCTTATTCCAATACGATCGTATCGCTTCCGGGGTAAGGTCTCGGACACGAGCACTTCGGCATGTGGATGGGAAGCGCGATGATCAGGCAGAACGCCCTGTGGGCAATGACGGCCGCCGCCCAGGCGACGGCCGTCCGAGGCGGAGAGATATCGGCGGTCGAACTGATCGACAGCCACTTGGAACGCATCGCCGAGGTCAACCCACAGGTCAACGCGGTCACGCAGCTGTTGGCTGAGCAAGCCCGCGAGGCCGCGGCACAAATGGACCAGCGGCGAGCGGCAGGCGAAGAACTCGGGCCGCTGGCCGGTGTGCCGTTCACGGTGAAGGAGACCACCCCTGTCGAAGGCGTGCCGACCACACTCGGAACGGCACGCTTCCGCGACTTGGTGGCTCCGGCCGACGCACCCCCGGTGGCCCGGCTCCGCGCGGCGGGAGCCATACCGATCGGCCACAGCAACATGCCCACCCTGGTCCTGGCCGGGATGCACACCCGCAGCGAGCTGTTCGGCGACACCGTCAACCCGTGGAACCGGAGCCGGACCCCGGGCGGCAGCAGTGGCGGTGACGGAGTGGCCGTCGCCACCGGTATGGCCGCGCTCGGACTCGGCAACGATGCCGGCGGATCAGTACGGATCCCAGCCTCGTTCTGCGGCGTGACGGGGCTGAAACCGACCACCGGGCGGTTCCCAGCCGACCACCGCATCCTCGGACCGGACGACCCGGGACCAGCCTCACAGATGCTGGTCACCGACGGTCCCCTGGCCCGTACAGTCGCCGACCTGCGGCTGGCATACGAGGCTCTGGCGGGGACCGACCCACGGGACCCGCGGGCCGTAGCCGTGCCCCTCTACGGCGAACCGCTGCCGGGGCCGGTCAAGGTCGCGGTCGTCGCCGACCCCGGCGGCCACGGCGTCCACCCCACGGTCCACGCAGCTGTCACGGCCGCGGCCGACGCGTTGCGCGACGCCGGGTACGACGTACGGGAGATGGCGGACGTTCCACGGCTGGACGAGGCACTTGAGGCATACGGCCGGATCACCGTGACCGAATTCGCGCCGACCTGGCCGGTGGTGCGGAAACTGCTCGGCGAAGGCGGCGACCGCTACATCCAGATGGCCATGGAGAAGACTCCTCCTGCGAACGCCGCAGAGCTCACGAAGCTGATGGGGGCCTGGCTCGGCATCCGCCGCTCCTGGGCGGAGTTCCTCGACGAGTTCCCTCTGCTGCTCGGACCGGTGTTCACCGAGCCGCCCGTCGAGCCGGGACTGGAGTCACGCGACGAAGCGGGGCGGGAACGGGTCGCCGAAAGCATGCGTCTGTGCACGGTGACCAGCTTCGTGGGCGTGCCCGCGGTCGCCGTGCCGACCGGGGTCACCGACGGTCTGCCATCCGGCGTGCAGATTGTCGGGCGCGCGTTCCGGGAAGACCTGTGCCTGGCCGCTGCTCAGGAGATCGAGGACCGCCTCGGCGTCTTCACGCCGATCGACCCTCGTCCCGAAGTCCCGGCTGCCACGCGGTAGGCGGAGCTTCGACAGCGGGCAAAGAGACGGCCAGGGGTCGACGGGCGGCATGGAGGAGGCAGCATCCGTGCCGCTCACGGCCCCTCCCCGACAGGATGGGGAGGGTTGTCAGCTTGGGAGGATCCTCCCGGCACCCTTGAGCGCCAGACGCCTGAGCCGTGGGCTCTGTTCGACTGCTCCCCACGGCCTCCGCGAGCGATGAGACAGGGCCAGATACCTCACCTTGACTGAGACGGGATCTTCAGAAGCGTCTCGCTCAACATGAGGCACCGCAGGTCAGAGCATCAACCTGCCTCATCCTCAGCGAGACCGGACAGTCGAAGCCTGTCCGTTCCCGGTCTATCTGCGTTTTCCCACCGGGTCTGCAACGTGAAGTGAACGGGTCCCGGACGACCTGCGCGGTGACCGGCCCACCAGAGCCACCTGCCCGCGAGGGCAGTGCCCACCGCTCCGGCTGTCGGATGGCCTGAGAGATCACGACGGATAGCGGGCGGACCGGGACGAGGGGACAGAGCTCCCGGGACGGACCCACCTCACGCCCGAACAGCCCCACCACCGTCCAGATTCGCTGGGCCCTCCACGCTCCGAAGCGTCCTGCCCATCATGAGAAGGCGCAGATCAGGGGCACCTCCGGGCCCGGTGTCCGGCACCGACCACGGGGACGGACTGTCGGTCAGCGACCCCGGCGACCGGTTCGAGCGCGCCGCCGAGGCGAACGCCGTCCGGGCGCTGAGCGGGCCCGTGCCCGAAGCCGCCGTCCAACGGGCCGCCGCCCACTCCCCGTCCGCAGCGCCGGAGCTGCCGGTGCAGCGGGCGTTCACCGGCACTCCGTACGTCACCTACGGCGGGGTGAACGGCAACGGCGTCGGTACCACCATGCACGCCGAACTCTGGCCGGGGCAGCTCGGGCAGGGCTCGGCACCCAAGGAGCAGCCGTCCTGGTGGCCCAAGGGCGGAGCGACCGGAACCTGGTTCCAGAACTTCATGGTGCAGGGACACCTGCTCAACCACAACGTCGGCGGCCCCGGCGTCATGAAGAACATGACGCCGATCACCGCGTCCGCGAACTCGGCGCACCACGCCAAGGTCGAGAAGAAGTTCAAGGACGAGGTGCTGAACCAGGGCCACGTGGTCGAGTACTACGTGAAGGCCGACTACAGCACCCACCCCGCCGCGAAGGACTTCACGACCGGCGACGCCAACGTGGACTCCGACATCGACGCCAACTACGCCGCCAAGCTTGCCGGCAAGATCCACGCCGAGTACACCGTCTACGACACCACGGGCCAGGAACTGGGCCACGCCGCCTGGCTGATCGAGAACAACCGACTGAAGAACTGACCGCACCCGCTGGCGCCGCCGGAGGCGCCGAAGGAGACGTAACTCCGTGATCGACCCCCGTGCCCGGCTGTCCGCGATGATCAGCGACCTGGAGCGCAACCCCCGCGTGGAGCTCCTGGAGGCCACCGTCGCGCCACCGACCCCGCCCGCCGACCTGGAGCTCGCCCTCCGCCTGGCCGACGGCCGTTTCCCGGCGGGCGTCGAGGCCTTCTACCGCGGGGTCGGCGCGGTCCGCCTGACCTGGCGGCACACTGTTCCCGAGCTCCTCGACCACAACCTCTCCGACCAGGGCCTGATCAACCTGCTGCCGTTGCGTCAGGTCCTCGGCGACTGGGAGGGCATCGTCTGGCACTCGGCGCAGGACCAGGAGTTCCGCGCCGTCCGGCCCCTCGACCGGTTCGTCCCCGAGGCCTGCGCGGCACTCGTCCCGCCGAGCGATCACGTCCACTACCACTACCTCGGCGAGGAGCTGTACGACACCGGGTACTCCTTCGACGCCTACCTGGAACGGCTGATCGCCTCCCGTGGCTTCTGGTACTGGCCGCAGACCCTCTGCCAGGGCCTGGAGGACAGTACGGAGGTCACCGCGTTCCGTCGCGTCATGCCGACCGTCTTCCCGGACTACGACGACACCCTGTTCCACCCCGCGCAGCACTGAACCGACCCCTTGGGGGCCCGCCACGTCGGCCGCCGCCCCCAAGGGGCGGTGCCAAGAAGACTGGGCGCGGGTCCTCTCCGGAGAGGACCCGCCCGACCGTGGGCACCGTAGGCCGGAGCCCCGGCCCGGGGCCTGAGCACGTCCCTCCGTACGCCGGTGGGCGCGGCCGGACCTGTCGAAGCTCTCTCGAACCCTTCATCTTGCCCTGAAGATCGTTCTGTTGGAGTCTGAGGCATGCAGAATCTGCCGACATTCGTCCTTGTCCACGGGGCCTTCGCGAACTCGTTCTCGTTCGCGCCGCTGCAGGCCGAGCTCGCCCTGCTCGGGCACCGCTCGGTCGCGGTCGACCTTCCGGGACACGGATTCGAGGCGACCTTCCCCGCGTCCTACCAGGCTCCCCAGGATCTCGACGCCCTCGCCTCCGAACCGGGGAGCATCAAGGGAGTCACGCTCGCGGACAACACCGCCCGGGTGATCGACGTCCTCGAACGGGCCAAGCGGAACGGTCCCACCATCCTCGTCGCCCACAGCAGGGGCGGCATCACGAGCACCGCCGTCGCCAACGCCCGGCCCGACCTGATCGACCGGATCGCTTACGTCGCCGCCTGGTGCCCCGTCGAACTGGACGTGAGCGGCTACTACGCCCAGCCGGAGATGGCGGAGGTCGACACGGGTTCCTTCGCTGCCACTCTGGTCGGGAACCCGGCCGAACTCGGTCTGCTCCGGACCAACTTCCGCACCGCCGACCCGGCGGCGCTCGCCGCGTTCAAGCGAGCGTTCGCCGCCGACCTCACCGATGACGAGTTCCGGACCTTCCTGAACACCTTCCAGCCCGATGAGAACCTCGACGGCGGTACGTCCGCCGACCGGGCACAGGCCATGACCTGGGGCCGGATTCCCAAGACCTTTGTGCGCCTGGCCGCCGACGCCAGCGTTCCGCTCGCCGTGCAGGACCGCATGATTCGCGAAGCCGACGCGCTCACACCCGACAACCCCTTCGACGTCCGGACACTCGAGGGGAGCCACCTGCGCTGGCTCGTCCACCCGAAGCCCGCCGCCGAACTGCTCGCGAACCTCGCGAAGCCCTGACATTCCCCCAGGAACGCAGACCCTCGGTGGGCCTCCTCGGAGCCCACCGGGGCCCGGAGCGGCAGACTTGGCTCCATGACCACACCTGATGCCAAGTCCGACCTTCACTTCTACCTGCAGTCGGCCCGCGACGCCCTGTTGTGGAAGCTCGAAGGTCTCTCCGAGTACGACGTCCGACGCCCCGTGACGCCGACCGGAACGAACCTCCTGGGCCTGGTCAAGCACGTGGCCGGTGTGGAACTGGGCTACCTCGGCGACACCTTCGGACGTCCGTCGGGTGAGCCGCTGCCGTGGATCGAGGAAGGGGCCGAGCCCAACGCGGACATGTGGGCGCCCGCCGACGAGTCACGCGAGCAGATCGTGGGGCTCTACCACCGGGCCTGGGCGCACGCGGACGCGACGCTCGACGCCCTGCCGCTGGACGCGGTCGGCACGGTGCCGTGGTGGCCGAGCCACCGGGCCGAGGTGACGCTGCATCATGCCGTGGTACGTGTGATCGCCGACACCCACCGGCACGCCGGGCACGCCGACATCGTCCGGGAGCTCATCGACGGCGCCGTGGGGATGAGCGAGGGCAACGACAGCATCCCGCCGGGCGACGCGGCGTGGTGGGAGAACCACCGGAGCCGGCTGGAGCGCGCGGCCCACGAAGCCGGCCGGGACGCGTGACGCCAAGTTGCTTCTCCTCGGATTCACCCGGCGCCCTCCGCGCCGATGTGGGTGAGCACCGTGGCGGCGCCGTCCTCTGCTGCGATGCGGTGGGCGAGTTCGGTCGCTCGGCGTCGGTGGGCCGGCTCGGACAGGCAGACCGTGATCGCGTCACTGAGGGCCTCGGCGGTCAGGTCCTGGAACGGCACAGGCCTGGGGGCGACTCCCAACGCGTACAACCGAGACGCCCAGAACGGCTGGTCGGCCATGACGGGAACAGCCACAGCGGGCACTCCGGCCCGCAGCCCGGCCCCGGTCGTACCCGCCCCGGCGTGATGGACGACGGCGGCGGTACGAGGGAACAGCCAGTCGTGCGGGACGTCGCCGATGGCCAGGACGTCGTCGCCCCAGCCACTCAGTTCGGCCCACCCCGCCTGCACCACCGCACGCACACCCGCCCGCCGCACCGCCGCAGCCACCAGCTCACTGAGCCGTTCCCCCTGCCCTGGCGCCATGCTGCCGAACCCGATGAACACCGGTGGTGGCCCGGCCTCGAGGAAGTCGGCCAGTTCGGCCGGGGGTTGCCATCCGTCCGGCCGCGCGGGCCACCAGTAGCCCGATACCTCGACCCGCGACGGCCAGTCCTCGGGGCGCGGCACCACGAGCGGGCTGAAGCCGTGGAAGACCGGCCGGACGTCCCCCGATGCCGATGACGATGACGATGACGATGACGATGACGATGACGATGACGATGACGCGCCGGCACCGGGCAGCCCGAGGTGGGCGCGCAGCCGGGTCACGGCGCCCGCGAAGACCCCTTCCGCGCGCCTCACCACGTCCCGGCCTGCGGCGAGGTTGGCCTCCGGCCCCGGGCCGCCGGCGGTGCTGCGTGCGTGGGGCAGCGCGAACTCTCCGGTGGCGAAGGCCGGTACGAGGTACGTGCCGATGACAGGGATGCCGAGCGCTTCGCCGGCCGTCCGGCCGAGCGGTGCCGGGCCGGAGGCCGTGAGCAGCAGGTCGGCGCCGCCCGCCACGGCTTCCGCCACCCCGTCGGCGATCCCGTCCGCGTACGCCCTCGTCATCGCCTGGGCCTCCTCCCGCGACGCCGCCCGGGACCAGTCCCGGATCAGCCCCTGCGGGTCTCCCGGCACAGGACGATGGTCGAGACCACACCCGTCGATGAGTGTGGCGAAGGACGGGTGAGCGGCCATGGCGACCTGATGGCCGGCGTCCAGCAGGCGCCGCCCCAGGCCCGTGAAGGGCGCGACGTCCCCACGGGAACCGGCAGTGATGATCAGAATCCGCATGCGGCGATTCTCCTCGGCGGATGTCGCCCGGCCACGTAGCCGGCCACGCCGGCCCCCTCCGCGTAAACCGGTCGAACAGCGGGGGCGCGCGCCCTAATCTGGCCGCATGCCTCCCTCCAAGACCTCGTACGTCTGCCTTCCGTGCCGCGCCTCGTACAAGCAGCCCTACGACAGGGAGCGGGCGGACCGCGCCTGTCCCCGCTGCACGGGGGCGCTGATCCACGTCGGCTCCGCCTTCGCGGCGCCGCGACGACGGGACACCGCCGCGTGGCGCACGCTCTCGGTGCTGCTCAACGCGGGCATCCGTTTCCACAAGAGCTGCTGCGGCGGCCCGGGCTACCGTCCGCGCACGCTGCGCGAGGTGAAGGAACGCATGGCGTACGCCGAGAGGACCGGCGAGCCCTTCGCGAAGTCCCTGCTCCGCTACGAACTGCCGTGACAGCGGGAGAGGCATGAACGAGAGCGAGTTCGAGGGCGAGAGGGAGATCGAGAGCGAGGCCGAGGTCGAGGTCCTGCGCGGCGGCATGACCGACGCGGGCGCCGTCGTCCGCCGGGGGGACACCGTCGAACGGCCGGCCCGGCCGCACACCGCGGCACTCCACACCCACCTACGCGCGCTGGCCACCGCGGGCTTCGACGGTGCCCCCACACCTCTGGGGACGAGCGGTGACGGCCTCCGCGAGCGGCTCGGCTACGTCCCCGGCGATGTGCCGCTCCCGCCGTTCCCGCCCTGGGCCCTCGCCGAAGACACCCTGCGCTCGGTGGGCGTCCTGGCCGCGCACCGCGCCGCGTTCACCGAGGAGCTTCTCCGGGGCACGCGCTGAGCAGCCCGTTCTCCAGCTGCGCGAAGGCGAGGCCCACCGCCTCGACCGCGTCCCCGTGCACCTGTCCGGCGCTCTCCCCCGCGTCCGTCCGCCTCCAGTTCTCCTGCGCCAGGATCCGCAGTACGGCGATGATCTGGCCCGCCGCGAGCCGTGCCGCCACCGGGGTACCGGGGTCCAGGGCGCGGGCGAGTGCCGCTTCGGAGCGGCCCTGGTAGGTGTACAGGCGGGCGACGAGCGAGGGGGTCCCGTAGAGCAGCCGGTGGAAGGCGAGCACCTGCGGGTCGTCGCAGAGTCCGGTCACCGGGTCGCGGCGGTCCAGGCCGTCCAGGAAGTGCCGGCGCAGTGCGTCCAGCGGGGAGACACCGTCCGGCCGGCCGGAGACGACGCGCGCCGCCTCGTCCTCGTGGTCGGCGAACCGGTGCAGGACCAGGTCCTCCTTGGCCGGGAAGTACCGGAACAGCGTCGGCTTCGAGATGTCGGCCGCCGCCGCCACCTCGGCCACCGAGACCTTGTCGAAGCCCCGTTCGAGGAACATCGAGATCGCGGCCTCGGAGACGGCCTGATAGGTCAGCTGCTTCTTGCGTGCGCGCAGGCCGGTCTTCTCGGTGCTCATGACGACGCGCCCTTCCGGATGAGCGCCTCGACCCCGTCGAGGGTCCGCTCGAGTCCGAACACGAAGTCGTAGTCGGCGTCGTCCCCCCCGCTCATGGCAGCGGAGGACAGCAGCCGGGACAGCGCCGGATGACGGACGGGATCGACGAGCCGTCGCACCGTCCGCTCCCACTGCGCCATCACCTCCTCTGCCGAAGCGCCCTTCGCCTCGACGGCGGCGGAGAGATCACTCATCAGCAGGGCCTCGTTCCGCACGAAGCCCGAGACGAGGAGGATGACGGAGAGCTTGTCGCCCTCGTCCAGGCCGCTGCCCTCCAGCGCCTGAAGGCCCTGTTCCCACCAGGCGACCGAATGCGGACTGGCAGGCGGGCCCGCGATCGGGATGCGCAGGGACCACAGGTTGCGCTGGAACATCCGGCGCTGGGCCCAGGCCCACTGGCTCATCGCCTCGCGCCAGCCCACCCCTTCCTCGATCGCCGGCAGGGGCTCGGGCTCGCCCATCGCCGCCTCCTGCATCAGGACGTACAGCTCCTCCTTGGCGGAGACGTAGCGGTAGAGGGACATCGTGGAGGCGCCCAACTCCTTGGCGACCCGGCCCATCGAGACGGCCGGAAGGCCCTCCGACGCGGCGACCGTCACGGCCGCGGCCACGATGCGGTCCAGGGTGAGGCCGGGCTTGGGGCCCTTGACCGGGCGCTCGCGCAGTCCCCACGCGGCCTCGATGCTGGCCGGCAGGCCCGTACCGCCCGACGACGCACTGCTGTTCTCCGTCACCCGAAGCCGCCTTTCCCGGTACTGGCTTGCCCCCATCCTAGGTTTGCGTAATGCTTACGCAGTAACGCGTATGCAATACGCAGAAGGGGGATCGTCATGAGTACGGCCATGAACGACGTCATGATCGAGGCGCACGGCCTGACCAAGTCCTACGGAAAACCGGGAGCCCGGGCCCGGGTCCTGGACGATGTCGGCCTCCGGGTCGCCCGCGCCGGGATCCACGCGCTGCTCGGCCCCAACGGCGCGGGCAAGACCACCACCGTGCGGATCCTCGCCACCCTCACCACCGCCGACTCCGGCACGGCGCGCGTCGCCGGGTACGACGTCGTCGCCGACCGGCGCCGGGTACGCCGTGCCATCAGCCTGACCGGGCAGTTCGCCGCCGTCGACGAGACCCTGACCGGCGAGGAGAACCTGCGGATGATGGCGCGGCTGTCCGGCCTGACCCGCGCGCAGGCCCGGGCCCGCGCCGGGGAACTCCTCGTCCGCTTCGGCCTCACCGACGCGGCCCGCCGGCAGGCCCGTACGTACTCCGGGGGGATGCGGCGCCGCCTGGACCTGGCGGCAGGGCTGGTCGGCTCGCCCGAGCCCGGCGTCTTCTTCCTCGACGAGCCCACCACCGGACTCGACCCGCGCAGCCGCCGCGAGCTCTGGCAGGTGGTCCGCGACCTCGCCGGACGGGGCGCCGCGGTACTGCTCACCACGCAGTACCTCGAGGAGGCCGATCAGCTCGCCGACCGCATCGCCGTCCTGAACAAGGGCCGGGTCGTCGCCGAGGGCACCCCGGAGACCCTGAAGTCACGCGTCTCCGGTCACCGTCTGGACCTCGTCCTCGGCAACCGTGAGGCCTACCTCCGGCTCGCCACCCGCGCGGTCCACCACTCCCCCGAGACCCTGACCCTGGGCCTCCCCACGGACGGCACCGCCGCCCACGTCCGGGCGCTGCTCGACGAGACCGACCCGCACCGCACCGACGTCGACCGCTTCTCCGTGCACGGCGCGACCCTCGACGACGTGTTCCTCGCCCTCACCACCGAGACCGAGACGACGGAGGCACCGTCCCATGTCTGACGCACCCGGAGCCCTGACCCACGCCACGGTCATGACCGGCCGCAGCCTGCTCATCAGCCGCCGCAACGTCGACGCCGTCATCACCTCGATGATGCTGCCGATCATGCTGATGCTGATCTTCGTCTACTTCTTCGGCGGCGCGATCGACACGGGCACCGCCTACGACTCGTACGTCATGTACGTCGTCCCCGGCGTCCTGTTCCTGTGCGCCGGCTTCGGCTCGGCCACCACGGCGGTGGCGGTGAGCGAGGACATGAAGGGCGGCATCATCGACCGCTTCCGCTCCCTGGACATCGGCGCGATGCCGATCCTGGCCGGCCATGTGGTGGCGAGCACGGTGCGCAACCTGGTCTCCACCATGCTGGTGTTCGCCGTCGCCCTGCTCATCGGCTTCCGCCCCGCCGCCACCCCCGCCGGCTGGCTCGCCGTCGCCGCCGTACTGCTCGCCTACATCGTGGCCCTGTCCTGGATCTCGGCGGCGATGGGGCTGCTCGCCCGTACCCCGGAGGCAGCCGGCGGGTTCACCTTCTTCATGTCGTTCCTGCCCTACCCGAGCAGCGCGTTCGTCCCGGTCGACAGCATGCCGGGCTGGCTCCGCGGCTTCGCCGACCACCAGCCGGTCACCCCGGCCATCGAATCCCTCCGCGGCCTCCTCCTGGACCAGCCGGTGGGCAACGCCCCCTGGACCGCGCTCGCGTGGGCGTCCGGGATCCTGCTGGTGGCCGTGGCCCTGTCGGGGGTGCTCTTCAGGGTGCGGACACGGTGACCTGGGGCCACATGACCGGCTCAGAACACGTCCGGGCACCACGCCCGCCGCGGCGCCCTGAACAACACGTCCGCCGTCGCCGCCGCGCCCGCCCGGTGTTCGTCGAGCCGGCCCAGCGCGGCCAGCCGTACCGGTGACTCGTCGCCCAGGCAGAGCGTGCCCAGCTCCGCCACGTCCAGCGTGAGGTCGGCTTCCCGGGGCGTGGGGACGCAGGAGGCGCCGGACGGTGACACCTCCAGCAGGAACCGGCCGCTCGCCAGGCCCGTGGCGTCCCGAACGTCCAGGACCAGGGCGCCCTCGGTCGCGTACGTACGTGTCCCCAGGAGCCGGGGGACGTCCAGGACGCGCAGCCACAGCCAGTCCGTATGGGTCACGACGCGGGCGGCGCGCGGGTCCGGGAGGAGGAGCGGGAGCAGGTCGTCGGGCGCGCGGTAGCCCGAGCGGACCGTCGTGATCCAGTCGATGGAGCACACGAACTGCCACAGGGCGCGTTCCGCCGCCGGGGTCGTCGCGATCATGCCGACCACCTTCGCCGTGTTGAGCGGCTGCTTCCGGTCGCCCCAGTGGTCGTCGGCACGGTAGACGATCAGCCCGTCCGCCTCCCCGCCCGGCGACCGGTACACCGCGTAGAACGGCTCCGTCCACGTATCGTGCGCCGGGGCGTCCTCGCCGGTGTTGCGCCGCCACCAGCGTTCGTCCCGGGAGACCACGCCGTGCTGCCGTGCGGCGAGACGGCCGTGGAGTTCGGGGCCCAGCTTGCGTACGTCCGCGCCGTCCACCAGCTCGATCCGGCCGCCGTCCGCCTCGGAGGGGACCCGGCCGCGCGGGTCCAGGCCTGCCCGGGGGACGTCGATCTCCCATTCGGTGCTCCAGGCGGCCGGGCCGAAGCCGTACCGCCCGTAGATCGGGTACTCCGCGGCGACCAGCGAGGCGACCACGTCGCCGCGCTCCTTCGCCGCCGCCAGGTCGGTGGCCATCATCCGGCTGAGCAGCCCGCGGCGGCGGTGCGTGGGTGTCACCGTCACGCTGGAGACCGCGTCGGCCGGCACCGTGGCCCCGCCGACGACGGTCAACTCCTGCGCGAACGACCGGAAGGTGGCCACGCAGCGCCCGCCGTCGAACACGCCCTGGACGCGGTCGAGATCGGTATGGGCCAGGCGCACCGCGATCTCCTCCTCCCCCGGGACCGAGGCCGACGCCCGAAGGAATCCGGTATCCACGGCACGCAGCCAGTCGGGGAATTCGGCTGCGGAGACGGTACGCGGATCAAGGTTCATGCGGCCCACGCTAGGCACAGGGCGTACGGGATGTCGCACGGTTTTCCGGCCGGGCCGCCGCTCAGAACGCGGCCCGGATCTCGCCCACCTCCGCGGCACCGCCCAGCAGCGGCGCCCGCCCGACGCGGGACACCACCGGGGCGTCCACGCCCAGCAGTTCGAGGGAACGGGCCAGCACCGGGCCCAGGGCGCGGGTGGAGCCGTCGTCGATCTTGAACGCCAGGGCCCTGCCGTCCGGGAGCGCCAACGCCTGGACCGCCTCCGCGCCCATCTTGGAGAGCGTGCCCGGCACCTCCCGCATCAGCCAGGTGTCCGGCCGTCGTGTGCCGGCGACGTACTCCGGGTGCGCCCGCATCGCGTCCGCGACCCGCCGCTCCGCCGTGCCCGGCTCGGCCAGCACGAACGTACGGAACGCACGGGCCAGGCCCACCAGCCCGATCGCCATCAGCGGGGCCCCGCAGCCGTCCGTGCCGACCGCCGCGACGGGCTCACCGGCCGCCTCCGCGACCACCTCGCCGACCAGCCGCTGCAACGGGTGGGCCGGGTCGAGATACGTCGCCGTGTCCCATCCGTTGCGTACGCAGACGGCGAGCATCGCCGCGTGCTTGCCGGAGCAGTTCATGGTGAGCGGCTCCCGCACACCCCCGGCGGCGAGGTACGCCTCCGCCTCGACCGGGTCCAGCGGCAGGTCGGGCGGCGTCTGCAGATCGTCCGTCTTCAGCCCGTGCTCGGCGAGCATCGTGCGCACCAGGCCGAGGTGGAAGGCCTCACCCGAGTGACTCGCGGCGGCCAGGGCCAGCCGCTCCCCCGAGAGGTCGAGACCGGCCCGCAGGATGGCGGCGGCCTGCATCGGCTTGTTGGACGAGCGCGGGAAGACCGGCGCCGCCGGCTCGCCGAGCGCGAGTTCCACGCTGCCGTCCGCCGCCAGGACGACCAGCGACCCCCGGTGACGGCCCTCGGTGAAGCCGGACCGCACGACCTCGGCCAGGACCGGGAGCGCGGGGGACGCGGAGGGGGGTATGGGGGTCATGGCGGGCCTTCCGGGGACGGGCGTGACCCGCCCCCGGAAGGGTCGCTTCAGACGAGCAGGTCCTGTACTTGTGCTTCTCCGTCACGGTACCTGCGGGCGATCTCCGCGCTGCAATCGTCGACCGTCCGCTGGAGCCGGTGACGACGCCGGGACACCCGCTGCTCGTAGCGGACGAGCCGCCCCATGGCGGTGAGGAGCTCGTCGTCCGTCCGGGCGTCGAGGTCGGACAGCTCGACCTCCGCGAGCGTGTCCGCCGCCAGCTGCCGGTACTCGTCGCTGCGCGGCGTGGTGAGGGTGACGTGCCGGACCGAGGAACGGTGGACGGACGGGGTGTCGGCGAGGATCTCCGAGAGCCGGTCCACCACGGGCGACTCGGGATCCACCCGGCGGGCGAGCTCCGCCCGCAGGATGTCGATCCGGCCCTGGACGAGACGGCGCACGTAGCTGAGGTCCGCCTCGTCGCGCTGGGCGTCACGGCGCAGGGTGCGCAGCTCCGGCAGCCGCAGCCCGCCGAATTCGGGCTGCGGTCGCACGGCGGACAGTCCTTCGACCGCAGCGCCGCCGGTCTGCCCGGGCACGGACACCGCTCCGGGCAGCTGCACGGGCGGCGGGGTGGGCAGCTGGCCGGGCGCCGCAACGGTCCGCTGCACCGGAGGCCGCAGACCGGCGGCGGTACGTGTCACTGGTACGGCGCCGGGTGATGGCCCGGTTCCACATGTCGTCATGATGTTCTGTCCCCTCGACCGGTGCGTCGGCACACCGACACCGTGCATCGTGCCACTACGCACGGTGTTCACGCAGGTGCTCTGTACCCGTTCAGCCCAAGATAGGTTGGTCTGTATGCGTGCAGTGATACAGAGGGTGGACGGTGCGACCGTCACCGTGGCCGGCGCCGCGGACGACGCGTCGGAGACCGGGACGGTCGGCGAGATCATCGGCGAGGGCCTGTGTGTGCTGGTGGGGGTCACTCACGGGGACACCGTGGAGAAGGCGGCGCAGCTCGCCCGCAAGCTGTGGACCCTGCGGATCCTCGAGGGTGAGAAGTCCTGCTCGGACACGAATGCACCGCTTCTGGTCATTTCGCAGTTCACTCTCTACGGGGACGCCAGGAAGGGCCGCAGACCCACCTGGAACGCCGCCGCGCCGGGCGAGGTCGCCGAGCCGCTGGTCGACGAGGTGGTGGCACAGCTGCGGGCGCTCGGCGCCCAGGTGGAGACGGGCCGGTTCGGGGCGGACATGCGTGTCTCGCTCACGAACCACGGCCCGTTCACCGTACTGGTCGAGGTATAGCAACCGGGCGGCCCGGCTGGACGGCAGCACGTAGGCGTTCTACGGCTCGACGACCGTCTCCTGGGCCGCCGCGGTGTCACCCGCGATCAGTTCCGCGTCCACCGCGACGTTCCGCTTCACCAGTGCCAGGGCGATCGGCCCCAGCTCGTGGTGACGGGCCGAGGTGGTGATGAAACCGAGCTGCCTGCCCTCCGCACCGTCGGCGGCGAGCCGGACCGGCGTCCCGTGGCCGGGCAGATGGACCTCACTGCCGTCGAGGTGCAGGAAGACGAGGCGGCGCGGCGGCTTCCCCAGGTTGTGGACGCGGGCGACCGTCTCCTGACCCCGGTAGCAGCCCTTCTGCAGGTGCACGGCGCTGCCGATCCAGCCCAGCTCGTGCGGGATGGTGCGGTGGTCGGTCTCGAAGCCCAGGCGCGGGCGGTGCGCCTCGACGCGCAGCGCCTCGTACGCCAGGATCCCCGCCACGGGGCCGTGCGCGGCCGCGTACGTCTCCAGGTCGGTCCGGGGCAGGAAGAGGTCACGGCCGTGCGCCGTCTCCCGTACGGCGACGCCGTCCGGGACCTCGGCGATGGAACCGGCCGGCAGGTGCACGACGGCGATGTCCTCGGTGCGGTCGGCGACCTCGACCCGGTAGAAGAACTTCATCGACTCCAGGTACGCGATCAGCTCGCCCTGGGTCTCCGGCTCGGTGTGCATCCACACCGTCGTGCCGTCGTCGACCAGATAGAGAGCGTGCTCGATGTGGCCGTTGGCGGAGAGGATCAGCGCCTCGGTCGCCTGGTGCGGCGCGAGGTCGCTGACGTGCTGGGTGAGCAGCAGGTGCAGCCAGGCCAGCCGGTCGTCGCCGGTGACCGTGACGACCCCGCGGTGCGAGAGGTCGACGAGGCCGCCGCCGTCGGCGAGTGCGCGCTGCTCACGGAACAGGTCGCCGTAGTGCGCGGCGACGCCTTCGTCGCGCCCTTCGGCGGGGACGGCGCCGGGCAGGGACAGCAAGGGGCTCTTCATGCGACCAGCGTACGACCCGGGCGGCACGCTCTACCGCGCGCTGCCGGGTTCCTCGGCCGGGCCGGCCTCCGCCGCCTTCGCCGTGCAGTCGGCGCAGCGCCCGAAGATCGCGAAGTGCTTCATGTCGGTCTCGAAGCCGAACGTGCTCCGCAGCTTCGCCGTGAAGTCGGCGACCACGTCGACGTCGGCCTCGATGACGTCCGCGCAGTCCCGGCAGACGAGGTGGATGTGGTGGTGGCGGTCCGCCAGATGGTACGTCGGGGCGCCGTGCCCGAGGTGGGCGTGGCTGACCAGCCCGAGCTCCTCCAGGAGCTCCAGGGTCCGGTAGACGGTGGAGATGTTCACGCCCGACGCCGTCCTGCGCACCTCGCAGAGGATGTCGTCGGGGGTCGCGTGCTCCAGGGTGTCGACGGCCTCCAGGACGAGCTGGCGCTGAGGCGTCAGCCGGTAGCCACGCTGCCGAAGATCGGTCTTCCAGTCGGTGCTCACCACAGCCCCAGTGTAGGGCGGGGCGAGCACCGGCCCGCCAGGTCCGGGCGGGCGGGCCGTGGCGTCCGGCGCGGGCTACTTGAAGAACGCGATTCCGTCGTCCGGCATGTCCCCGAGGCTCTTCGCCATCGCGGCGACCTCTTCCGGGGTGACGACCTTCTTCAGGTGCGCCGACATGTACGGCCGCAGCTCCACGTCGGGGGTGGCCTTCTCGCCGACCCACATCAGGTCGCTGTTCACATAGCCGTAGAGGCGCTTGCCGCCGCTGTACGGGCCGGAGGCCGCGGTGCGGGCCACCGCGTCGGTGACGACGTCGATCTGCGGCTTCTGCTTGGCCAGCTCGCCGTACCAGACCTCGACGATGCCCTGGTCACGGACCATGACGATCTCGACCTTGCGGTCCTTGTCGATGCGCCAGTAGCCGGACTCGGACTCCAGCGGCTTGACCTGGTTGCCCTCGGCGTCCAGCACCCAGGAGTGCGAGACGTACTCGAGGAAGTCGCGGCCGTCGTGGCTGAAGGTGACTTCCTGGCCGAAGTTGCACTTCTCGGCGCCGGGGAAGTCGGAGACGCCCGCACCCGCCCAGTTGCCGAGGAGGAAGGCCAGCGGCACGAGGTCCGGATGGAGGTCGGACGGAATCTCGATCATGAGCGGCTCAGACGATCTGTGAGGGTGTACGGAAGGTGTTCAGGCGAGGGTCAGCGCTGGCCCTGGTACAGCTTCTTCACGGCCACGGCGGCGAAGGCGAGCACGCCGACGCAGACCAGGACCAGCAGGGCGGAGAAGAAAGCCTCAAGCACGGGAGCTCCTCGGTACGAACGACATGACGGCAGCAGGCGGCCGGGCCCCCAGCCTAATGGGTGGGCGCCCGGCACGACGGCCCGGGGTTTCCCCCGGGCGCGGTCGGATCAGCCCGGAAGCCGTCCGCCGAGGATTAGGGTTCGGTACATGCCGAAGAAGCTCGTGATCAAGGTGACCGCCGGAGCCGACGCCCCCGAGCGCTGCTCGCAGGCCTTCACCGTGGCGGCCGTGGCCGTCGCCAGCGGGGTCGAGGTCTCCCTGTGGCTGACCGGCGAGTCCGCCTGGTTCGCTCTGCCGGGGCGCGCCGCCGAATTCGAACTGCCGCACTCCGCGCCGCTGCCCGATCTGATCGACTCGATCCTGGCGGGTGGCGGGATCACGCTCTGCACCCAGTGTGCGGCGCGGCGCGACATCACGGAGCAGGACGTCCTGGAGGGCGTACGGATCGCCGGCGCCCAGGTCTTCGTGCAGGAGGCCATGTCGGACGGCGCCCAGGCCCTCGTCTACTGACGTCCGCCGCCGCCGGATGCGCGTCGGCCTACCGGCGCCGCTTCCTGCCGTCGAGTTCGTCCCACCAGGCGTCCGACGTCGGATCGCCCGTGGGCGCCTCCCTGGGCGGGCGAGGCCGGGAGTCCCCGCGCGGGACCTCCGGGGGCCGGATCCCCGGAGACCGGGTGTCCGGGGCCCGGGTGTCCGGGGCCCGGGAGTCCCCGCGCGGGACGTCGGGCGGGGGGTCGTCCCACCAACGGTCCTCGGGACCCTTGCGGTTGGCGACGATCGCCGCGACCGGCGGTATGACCATGGCGAGCACGCACATCGCCACGGCCGCCGGGACGGACCAGAGACGCACGAAAGCCCAGGCGGAGACGAAGAGGAAGAGGCATCCGCCCATCAAGAGGAAATAGGCGCGCCTGCGCCGGGCGTACATGTCTCCAGCGTAGAACTCTCCGGCGCGGATGCGCATGCCGAAGCGCGTGCGGACGGCGCGAAGGGCCGCACCCCTGTTCAGGTGGCGTCCAACCCCCTGGGGTGCGGCCCTCCGGCCGGATGCGTGCGTGAACTACACGGCGATGGCGACCTCGGCGAGGCCACCGGTCTGCGCCACGACCGTACGGTCGGCGGTGCCGCCCGGAACCAGGGCGCGGAGCGTCCAGGTGCCCTCGGCCGCGTAGAAGCGGAACTGTCCGGTCGCCGAGGTCGGGACCTCGGCGGTGAACTCACCGGTCGAGTCCAGCAGACGGACGTAGCCGGTGACGGGCTCGCCGTCGCGGGTCACGCTGCCCTGGATGGTCGTCTCGCCCGGCTTGATCGTCGAAGCGTCGGGGCCGCCGGCCTGTGCTCCACACATGGTGTTCTGTCCTTCTGGTCGGGGTCCTGCTGATCAGGCCCTGCGGAATTACTTGTTGGCGCCGAGCTCGATCGGCACGCCCACGAGGGAGCCGTACTCGGTCCACGAACCGTCGTAGTTCTTGACGTTGTCGACGCCGAGCAGCTCGTGCAGCACGAACCAGGTCAGGGCCGAGCGCTCACCGATGCGGCAGAGCGCGATGGTGTCCTTCGCCAGGTCGACCTGCTCGTCCTCGTAGAGGGCCTTGAGCTCGTCGTCCGACTTGAAGGTGCCGTCGTCGTTGGCGTTCTTCGACCACGGGATGTTGCGCGAGCTCGGCACGTGGCCGGGGCGCTGCGACTGCTCCTGCGGGAGGTGCGCCGGGGCGAGCAGCTTGCCGCTGAACTCGTCGGGCGACCGTACGTCGACGATGTTCTGGCTGCCGATCGCGGCGACGACGTCGTCACGGTAGGCACGGATGGACTCGTCCTGGGGCTTGGCCTTGTACTGGGTGGCCGGGCGGGACGGGATCTGGTCGCCGTCCACCAGGTCGCGGGAGTCGAGCTCCCACTTCTTGCGGCCACCGTCGAGCAGGCGGACGTCCTGGTGGCCGTAGAGCTTGAAGTACCAGAAGGCGTAGGACGCGAACCAGTTGTTGTTGCCGCCGTAGAGGACGACCGTGGTGTCGTTCCCGATGCCCTTCTCCGACAGGAGCTTCTCGAAGCCGGCCTGGTCGATGAAGTCGCGGCGGACCGGGTCCTGGAGGTCCTTGGTCCAGTCGATCCGGATCGCGTTCTTGATGTGGTTCTTCTCGTACGCCGAGGTGTCCTCGTCGACCTCGACGATGGCGACCTGCGGGTCGTCGATGCGGGCCTCGACCCAGTCGGCGTCGACCAGAACGTCTGCGCGGCTCATGTGTTTCTCCTCCGGGGCAGTCTGCGGCGGGGTGGTGCGGTGTGCGGGGTGCGAGGTGTACGCGCAGGCGCTTGGAGCGGAACGCGTACGGGAGGCACGGGTTCGGCCCTGACATCGTCGAAGGGCCGGGGGGAAACGGGAGAGGGTCCCGCTCAGAAGGTGCGACAGAGCATGGCGGCGACGCGGCACAGGTCTACTGCCCGCCGCTTCGTGAGGTCCGCCTGTCGCTTCATGCGTCCGATCGTAGGGAGGTACGGGCGGAGATGTCACCGTCGTGTCGAATGATGAGACACGATCGTCCGCCATGCGAGATGCGAGGGTCGTCGCGCGCCCGTCGGGCCACGGTCCGGTGGTCGGAGCCCGCAGGTCATCTGCGGAGCGGACGGACTCGTCTCAGCATCCGGATCGGACGTCCGCCCGTCTCCGCGAGGCCCCTACCCCGCCCGGCCGCGGGATATCCGCGGCCGCTCCATGTCGCCCCGTCATCCCGCCAGTTGGATGTCGGCCCCGGTCATCGATATCTCCAGGCCGCCCGGCGTCACGTCGATCTTCTCCAGCTTCAGACCTTCGGGCAGCCCGCCGATCCCGCGCTCGAAGTCGGTCTTCTTCCTGACCAGGTCCTCCAGGCCGGGGATGCCCTCGCCCGGGACCTCGTCGGCGCGCACCCTGACGGTGTCGCCGTCGACCAGGGTGACCGTGGAGAGCACGCTGCGCGTGACCGTCTGCTCCAGCAGCGGCATCCGGACCGTGCCGGTGACTTTGACCTTGCCGTCGCCGCCGTAGCTGACCGTGACGCCGTCGTCGGCCGCCTCGGTGAGCGCGGCGTACGGGATGACGGCCGTCCCGGTGGCCCGGGCGGCCGTCGCGCTGGTGTAACCGGCGCCCAGCGTCACCTGCCGCAGCTCGGCCCGGATCTCGCTGATCCGTATCGCCCGCCCGGCCGCGTTGGCGCGGATGTCCTTGACCGTGACGTCGACGCGGTCGAGCTCCGACCCGGCGACCTGGGTCAGGAAGGGGAAGCCCGCGATCGAGATGTCCGTCGATCCGGTGTCGGCGCCGCCGAAGGCGACCCGCCCCTCGGCCTCCGACTCCGCGAAATACACAGCGGCGCGGTCCACGGCGACGAAGGCGCCGCCCAGCACCACGGCGATGATCAGCAGTATTCGCAGTGCTCGCATGCCTGTTGTTCCCCCACTCGGACCGGTCTGACGCCTGGTGCACGTGAGACTACTGCCGCAGCGCGTCGTGCCCGGAATGATCGACGAGTGGGAGGCCCGGCCGGTTCCCCGTGGCCGGGGACGGGAGAGGCGCGGAGTGGGGGAACGTCGGAAACGTCCGGGTCGTCAGGCGATCGCACGGCCGATCAGATAGACGGCGGGAGCCGCGGCGGTGAGCGGCAGCGCCACCCCTGCCGTCATGTGCACGAAGCGGGACGGGTAGTCGTAGCTCGCGACCCGCAGGCCGATCAGCGCACAGCCACCGGCCGCGAAGCCGAGGAACGCGGCCGGCGCGCCGAAGTCGGTCAACGCTCCGGCGAGCAGGCCCGCACCCGCCGAGGCGAGCAGCGCCACGACGACGGAGACCGGTCCTGGCAGCGGCAGGGCCCTGACGAGCACGGCCACGGCGACCGCGACGCCGCCCACCGTCACCGCGTCCGGGACGGCCGCGAGGTGTCCGGCGGCCAGCACGGCGAGCGCGGCCGACGCGACGGTGGCCGTCAGGCCGTACATCCGCTCGTCGGCCCCGGCACGGCTGCGCAACTGGAGGACGAGGGTGAGCAGCACCCAGACCCCGAGCGTGCCGAGGAGCGCCGCCGGGGCGTTGCTCCGGCCCGCCGCGAGCAGTACGGCATCGGCCACGACACCGCCGGCGAACGCGAGCGCGATGCCCTGCCTGGCCGGCCACATGCCGTTGAGCCGGAACCACCCCGCGGCCGTCACGGCCTGGAGCAGCACCAGGGGCACGAGCAGGGCGTAGGCCCCGATCTCGGCGCCGAGCGCGAGCAGCAGGCCGAGGCCGGCGGTGATCGCGGCGGGCTGCATACCCGGCGCGATGATCGGCGAACGCCCCTCGGCGCGGGCCCGCTGCGCGTCGGTGATCCGGCTGTTGCCCAGGGTGGTGGGCGCGCTGTAGCCCGTGTCACCGGGCGCGGCCGGCGGAGCCCCCGCCGGGGCGGGCGGGGCTTCGGAGGCCACCGGGGCCACCGGGGCCTCGGGCGGCAGCGGGTAGGCGCGAGGAGCGGCCTGCGGGAGCGCTGTCCCGTGCGCCGGCTGGATCGTCGGCTGGTACTGGGTGTCCCAGGTCTGGCCCTGCCAGGTCTGGGTCATGCCCTGGTCGTCGGGGGCCTGGGGGGCGCCCCGCTCGGGATACACGGCGGGCTGCTGGGACGCGTACGGCTGCTGCTGCCCGTGACCCGGCTGCTGGTTCTGCTGCCCGTACGCCGGGTCATACGGCTGCTGCTGCCCGTACGCCGGGTCGTAGGGCTGCCGGCCCTGGTACTGCTGCGCGTGTCCCGGGTCGTACGGATACTGCTGATCGCTGTTGCTCATGGTCTGCGGTTCACCCTCCTGCGAACGGCGGGAGCACCTCGACCGTGCCGCCCTCGGCAAGCCGTACGGTCTCATGACCGCGGGTCCCCACAGGATTCCCGTCGATCAGGAACGAGCATCTGAGCAGTACGCGCGTCAGCTCACCGGGGTGCCGCTCGCGCACCCCGTCGAGCGCCTCGGCGAGTGTCTCCGCCGTGTACGGCTCCTCCGCGGTTCCTGCGGCGGCCTTGGCCGCGGCCCAGTAGCGGATCGTTCCCGCTGCCATGGCGGCACCCCTTTCGTCGTACGTCGGCTGTCCATCATGGATCACACCGACTCCGTCCAGTCGGCGATACGGCTCAGCAGTTTCTCGTCCGCGGCGTTCTCCGCGTGGCCCATGCCGTGCTCCAGCCAGAGTTCCGCCCCGTCCCCCGCCGCTCCCGCCAGCATCCGGGGGTGGTCGACGGGGAAGTACGGATCCTTGTCGCCGTGCACGATCAGCAGGGGCGCGGTGATGAGCGGGACCGCCTCCACCGGCGAGAGCGGCACCGGGTCCCAGTCCTCGCGGTGGATCCGGGTGCGGAACCCGTAGCGGCCGACGAACCGGCCCGTGGGGCGGGTGACGACCCAGTGCAGGCGGCGCATGGGGGCCGTGCCTCGGTAGTACCAGCGGGCGGGAGCGCTCACCGCGACGACCGCGTCCGTGTGCGCTGCCACGGGGACATCCGCGTACGCCCATGAATGCGCCCCTATGCGCCTCGCACGCTCCTCGTGCGCCCTTTGCGCCTCGGTGCGCCGCGCCACCCGTTCGGTCTCTGCCGTCCCCCATTCCTCATTCACGGATTCGGCGGCTTCCGGCGCCGTATACAGAGCTGCGTGCCGAAGGACCACGGAACCGCCCATCGAGAATCCGACCGTAACGACACGACGGTGCCCCAGCGACCGCGCCCAGGCGACCGCCGCCGCCAGGTCCAGTACCTCGCGATCGCCCACCGTGGACCGTCCGCCGGACCTTCCGTGCCCCCGGAAGGAGAACGTGATCACGGCCACACGCTGGGCGAACACCCCGGCGGCCCGCAGCAGCGCAGGCCGGTCGGCGGCGCCGGTGAAACCGTGCGCGAGGACGACGGCGGTCCCTTCCGGCGCACGGCGCCCAGCGGCTCCGGAACCCGCCGTACACGGGGTGTACACCGCCTCGATACGGACGCCGTCACCCGTCAGCAATGTGGTGCGACGGGTGACCCGCGTGATCGAGGGAACAGAAGAACTCGGGAAACGACCCTCGGACACTGAACTCATGTGGGCTATTCTGCTGCGAAGAGGATCCGGGCAAAGCAGCCCCCGGATCCTTTTGTGCTTTCCGAGCGTTGTTACGGCAACGTTTCCACAAGCTCAGCGGCCCCCCGGTACGGGACCGCACAGTAAAAACCGTATGACGGCCGTCGCGGGTGATGGCCGTACGGGAGTACGAAGCAATGCCGCACTACTCCCCCGGGTCCGACCCGGGAGTGCCCCTCTCGCAGGGAACGAGGAGGACCGACGTAATGGGCGAGCCGAACGTGCACGATCGACCGACGACCCAGGCAGGTGGGCGGCGATGAGTTCACTGCTGCTTCTGACGAATGCCCTTCAACCGTCGACGGAGGTGCTCCCCGCCCTCGGCCTTCTGCTGCACAGTGTGCGGGTCGCCCCCGCCGAGGGACCCGCGCTCGTCGACACCCCTGGTGCCGACGTCATTCTCGTCGACGGCCGTCGCGACCTCCCTCAGGTGCGGTCGCTCTGCCAGCTGCTGCGGTCCACCGGACCCGGCTGTCCGCTGATCCTCGTCGTGACGGAGGGCGGCCTCGCGGCCGTCACCGCCGACTGGGGCATCGACGACGTCCTGCTGGACACCGCGGGTCCGGCCGAGGTCGAAGCCCGGCTGCGGCTCGCCACCGGCCGCCAGCAGATCACCGCCGACGACTCCCCCATGGAGATCCGTAACGGCGACCTGTCCGTCGACGAGGCGACGTACAGCGCCAAGCTCAAGGGCCGGGTCCTCGACCTGACGTTCAAGGAATTCGAACTGCTCAAGTACCTCGCGCAGCACCCGGGCCGGGTCTTCACCCGCGCCCAGCTGCTCCAGGAGGTCTGGGGCTACGACTACTTCGGCGGCACCCGCACGGTCGACGTCCACGTACGGCGGCTACGGGCCAAGCTCGGCCCCGAGCACGAGTCCCTGATCGGCACCGTGCGCAACGTGGGCTACCGCTTCGTCACCCCCGAGAAGGTGGACCGGGCCGCCGAAGAAGCCAAGGCCAGGGCGGCGGCGCAGCCCTCGGACGAGGAGGTCACCCGTTCGGAGCAGTCCGCGGAGGCCGAGATCACGGAAGAAGCCCCGGTCCGACCTGCCAAGCGGTAGGTCGATCCGCGTAGACTGCCGCGCGTGGCCAAGGTGACGCGGGACGATGTGGCGAGACTGGCGGGGACCTCGACAGCGGTCGTCAGCTACGTCATCAACAACGGACCGAGGCCGGTCGCCCCGGCCACGCGCGAGCGGGTGCTCGCCGCGATCAAAGAGCTGGGCTACCGGCCCGACCGGGTCGCCCAGGCCATGGCCTCACGGCGCACGGACCTCATAGGGATGATCGTGCCGGACGCCCGGCAGCCGTTCTTCGCCGAGATGGCGCACGCGGTCGAACAGGCGGCGGCGGAGCGCGGGAAAATGGTGCTCGTCGGCAACTCCGACTACCGCGACGAGCGCGAGGTCCACTATCTGCGGGCCTTCCTCGGTATGCGGGTGTCCGGGCTGATCCTGGTCAGCCAGGGGCCCAGCGAGCGCGCGGCGGCGGAGATAGAGGCCTGGGACGCCCGTGTCGTCCTGCTGCACGAACGCCCTGAGGCGATCGACGACGTCGCGGTCGTCACCGACGACGTCGGCGGCGCCCAGCTCGCCACCCGCCACCTCCTGGAGCACGGCAACGCCTATGTGGCGTGCCTCGGCGGCATGGAGTCGACCCCGGTGGTCGGTGACCCGGTCGCCGACCACATCGAGGGCTGGCGCCGGGCGATGCAGGAGGCCGGGCTGCCGACGGAGGGCCGGCTCTTCCACGCCCCGTACAACCGTTACGACGCCTACCAGGTGGCCCTGGAGCTGCTCTCCGGGCCCGACAGGCCCCCGGCGATCTTCTGCTCGACGGACGACCAGGCCATCGGGGTGCTGCGGGCCGCGCGCGAGCTGCGGATCGACGTACCGGGCGAGCTCGCCGTCGCGGGCTTCGACGACGTGAAGGAAGCGGGACTGACCGACCCGCCGCTCACGACGGTCTTCTCGGACCGTCCGGCGATGGCCCGGGCAGCGGTGGACCTGGTCCTCGACGACTCGCTGCGGGTCTCGGGGTCGCGGCGCGAGCGGCTGAAGCAGTTCCCGTCCGCACTGGTGGTGCGCCGCTCGTGCGGCTGCGACGAACCGACGGTCACCTCACGCTGACGGGGCGCGCTCTTATGTGGGGCATATGAGGTTCTGTCGGGCTTCTCAGGGCGTACTCAGGCTGCTCTCATGTTCGCTGGCCACTCTCGTGGACATGACCGACAGCCACCGCCCGAGCGGCGAGTACCCGATGTCCCCCTCGCACGACAACGGTTCGTACGGGAACGGTCCGTACGGGAACGGTCCGTACGACAGCGCGCCGCACGGCACCGGTCCTTACGGCACCGGTCCGTACGGCACCGCTTCGCACGGCGGTGGCGCAACGGCCTACCCGCCGCCTCCGGCGCACCGGCCCCAGCAGCCGACGGCCGAGGTCCCCGCCGCCGCCTACGCCTGGCCCGCCCCGGCGCCCCAGCCCGGCGCGGCGGAGGAGGTCCCGAAGCCCGAACGCCGGGTGAAGCGGCCGCTCGCCCTGCTCGCGGCCGTGGCGATCGCCGCGGCGGCGATCGGTGGCGGCACCGCCACCCTCATCGGTGAGCTCGCGGGCGGCGGCTCCGGCGGTTCCGCCTCCGGCGGCGTCGTCAGCGGCACCACCGTCTCGCAGAGCAGCGCCGGCACCGTCTCCGGTGTGGCGACGGCCGTGTCACCGGCCATAGTCGAGATCAGCGCGACGTCCTCGGCGGGCGACGCCACCGGTTCCGGTGTCGTCATCACGGCGGACGGCGAGATCGTCACCAACAACCACGTCATCTCCGGCGCCTCCGAGATCAAGGTGGCCCTCAGCACCGGCAAGACGTACACCGCCGACGTCGTCGGCACGGACGCCGACAAGGACCTGGCCCTCATCAAGCTCCAGGGCGCGAGCGGGCTGAAGACGGCCACGCTCGGCGACTCCTCCTCGGTGAAGGTGGGCGACCAGGTCGTGGCGATCGGCTCGCCCGAGGGCCTCACCGGCACGGTCACCAGCGGCATCGTCTCGGCGCTCGACCGCGACGTCACGGTCGCCAAGGACGACGAGCAGGAACAGCAGCAGCAACAGGGCGGTCAGAACTGGCCGTTCGAGTTCGGCGGGCAGCAGTTCAACGGCGACACCGGCTCGTCCAAGACGACGTACAAGGCCATCCAGACCGACGCCTCACTCAACCCCGGCAACTCCGGCGGCGCCCTGATCAACATGAACGGCGAGATCGTCGGCATCAACTCCGCGATGTACTCCCCCAGTTCGGCCAGTGGCTCGGGCAGCTCGGCGGCGGGCAGCGTGGGCCTCGGCTTCGCCATCCCGGTCGACACCGTCAAGGCCGACCTGGACACCCTGCGCGCCGGCGGCGGCTCCTGACGAAGAGGTCTCCATGAACCCCGACACCGCCGCCGCCACCGCCGCCGACACCGGCCGCGAGCGCCGTGCCGCGCGACGCCGTGCGGCGGCCGTGCGAGGCTGAGAGCCCAGCGCAGAAGCACCCCGGCACGAAGGAAGAGGACGAAGAAGCGATGAGCCCCGCCGAAGACGATCCGCAGCGTGTCCTGATCGTCGACGACGAGCCCGCCGTGCGTGAGGCCCTGCAGCGCAGCCTCGCGTTCGAGGGGTACGGGACCGAGGTGGCCGTGGACGGCTACGACGCCCTGGCCAAGGTCGAGTCGTACGCCCCCGACCTGATCGTCCTGGACATCCAGATGCCCCGCATGGACGGCCTCACCGCCGCCCGGCGCATCCGGTCCACCGGGGCGACCACGCCCATCCTGATGCTCACCGCCCGTGACACCGTCGGCGACCGGGTCACCGGCCTCGACGCCGGCGCCGACGACTACCTCGTCAAGCCCTTCGAGCTGGACGAGCTCTTCGCCCGCATCCGCGCCCTGCTGCGCCGCAGCTCGTACGCCGTCGCGGCGGGCGGGCCCCTCCCCGACGACGACGACGTGCTGTCCTTCGCTGACCTCCGCATGGACCTGAACACCCGCGAGGTCACCCGGGGGAACCGCCGGGTGGAGCTCACCCGCACCGAGTTCACGCTCCTGGAGATGTTCCTGTCCCACCCCCGGCAGGTGCTGACCCGGGAGCAGATCCTCAAGGCGGTCTGGGGCTTCGACTTCGAGCCCAGCTCCAACTCCCTGGACGTGTACGTGATGTACCTGCGCCGCAAGACGGAGGCGGGCGGCGAGCCGCGCCTGGTCCACACGGTCCGGGGCGTCGGATACGCCCTGCGCTCCGGCGGCGGTGACGGGTGACCGGCCTGCCCCGCAGACTGCGCGCACTGCCGCTGCGCTCACGGCTCGCCCTGCTGGTCGCCATGGCGGTCGCGGTGGCGGTGGCAGCGGTGGCCGCCGCCTGCTGGTTCGTGACGCGGGAGCAGCTGGAGCATCAGCTGGACAGCTCCCTGCGCAACTCCCCGACCATCGACAAGTCCTACGTGACGGAGCTCCTGGCCAGTTGCCAGGGCGCGGGGCGCGGCCCCCTGCGTTCGCCCGGCTCGTACTCCCTGCAGATCATCGACGCGGCCGGCACGGTCTGCGAGAGCCCCGGCTCCACCCGCATCACCCCGACGGACGAGGATCTGGCCGTGGCCGGCGGCAGCCGCCGGGACGTGCTGTACTCGGCCACCGGCGCCGACGGCCAGAAGATGCGGGTCTACACCTACGGCCTGGAGCTGCGCCCTTCGGGAGACATCTACGCCGTGTCGGTGGCGCGCCCCGAGAGGGAGGTCACCGACCCGCTCTCCAGCCTCGCCTGGGTGCTGGTCCTCGTCGCCGGCATCGGCGTCGTCGGTGCGGGTGCGGCCGGCCTGTGGATCGCCCGCACCGGTCTGCGTCCCGTCGACGACCTCGCCCACGCCGTCGAGCACGTGGCCGAGACCGAGGACCTGACCATCCGGATCCCCGCCGAGGGAGAGGACGAGATCGCCCGTCTCTCCCGCTCCTTCAACGCCATGACCAGCTCCCTGGCCACCTCCCGCGACCGCCAGTCGCAGCTCATCGCGGACGCCGGGCACGAGCTGCGCACCCCGCTCACCTCGCTCCGTACGAACATCGAGCTGCTCGCCCGCAGCGACGAGACGGGCCGGGCCATCCCGCCCGACGACCGCAAGGCCCTGATGACGTCGGTCAAGGCCCAGATGACCGAGCTCGCCGCCCTCATCGGCGACCTCCAGGAGCTCTCCCGCCCCGACGCCGCCCAGCCCGGCCCCCTCCAGGTGGTCGCGCTGCACGAGATCACCCGTAACGCCCTGCAGCGTGCCCGGCTGCGCGGCCCCGAGCTGACCCTCACCGCTGAGCTGGCCCCCTGGTACGTACGGGCCGAGCCCGCCGCCCTGGAACGGGCGGTCGTCAACGTCCTGGACAACGCGGTGAAGTTCAGCCCGGCCGGCGGGACGATCGACGTCGTGCTCCACCGCGGCGAGCTGACCGTACGGGACCACGGCCCCGGCATCCCGGCCGAGGACCTCCCGCACGTCTTCGACCGCTTCTGGCGCTCCCCCTCGGCCCGTCAGCTCCCCGGCTCCGGCCTCGGCCTGTCCATCGTGGCCCGCACGGTGCAGCACGCGGGCGGCGAGATCGCGCTGCGCCCGGCGGAGGGCGGCGCCGGCACGGTGGCGTCGATCCGGCTGCCGGGGGCGCCGACGCCGCCGCCCGGGGTGTGAGGGCGGGGCAGCTCAGAGCCGGCGGCGGAATTCTGCGGCGAACTGCGGGGCACCGCCGGCGTCCAACCTGTCCAGCAGACCGTGCAGGTCGCGCGGCTCACGCCGGTAACCGCCGACTTGGGCCCGAAGAACGTGGTTCACCTCCACCGGCGCCAGATCGAGCAGGTCCAACAGGAAGTCGTCCGGCCGCAGAACCTCGATCTCGTAGGGGACTGCGGCCTCGGCGGGAAAGTCCTTGACGTTGAGTGTGACGGTTCCTCGTCAGCTCGGCCAGGATGTCAGGTGACCAGAGCGGCTCATAGAGCTCCGCCTCGGCAAGACGCAGAAGCGTGTCCCTGAGGTAGTTCGGAAAGAGGACACAGGGTGTCCACGCGCTGCACATCACTCCGGTCGACTCAGCCGATCAGGCACTCAGTTGTCGTACAGACCCGCATCCTCGGTGAGCCGGACCAGTTCGTCCAGCCCTCGTTTACGTTGTGAGCGCCTCTGCTCCTTGTAGGCGAGCCCATCGGCCAGCAGCACCCGGCGGTGTCTGCCCGGGCGCGAGAACGGAACGCCTCCTTCATCGAGGATCTTGACGAAGGTAGGTCGACTGATACCCAGCAGGTCTGCGGCCTCTTGCGTGGTGAGCGTGGTGTTCACGGGAGCGACCGTTACCGCCTTGCCCTCCGACAGAGCCCGCACCACTGCCACGAGCGCCTCATAGACCTCCGACGGGAGGGAGCGCGTGCTTCCGTCAGGACCGCGCAGCAGAGCAGGTTCGGCTGCTTGCGGCGTGCGGTCGAGGAAGGCGCAGAGCTCGGCGATCTCCGCTCGGTGCTCGGGCAGGAGAGTGCGGTCCTCAGTGGTTCCGTGCATGGTCCGTCTCCTTCGGAGTCGCCCCGACATCGCACAATTCGAAAGAAACGCAAGAGACCGCTCCCGCCCGAGACCATGACCCGGGGGCCGTGCGGGCGAGGCCCCGGAGTCGGCGGCGGGGGCCCGCTAGGCCGTACTGGGCGCCGACAGCCGCCGGGTGATCCGGTCGAACATCTCCGTCAGCGGCTCGCCGACGTCCCGGCCGAACTCGGTCAGCCCGTACGTGACCTGGGGCGGCGTCGTCGGCTCGACCTCCCGCCAGATCAGGCCGTCCTGGACCAGCGCGCGCAGGGTCTGGGAGAGCATCTTCTCGCTGATGCCCTGGATGCTCTCGCGCAGCTCGTAGAACCGGAGGTTGTCGCTCCGCAAGGAGATCAACACCCAGACGCCCCACCGGCTGGTCACATGGTCGACCATCTCACGGGCGGGGCAGTCGGTGTGAAACACGTCATACCGCTTCCCCGTCTCGACCTGCCTGCGCTGCACACCTTCTGTCACGTCATGAACTTACCTCAAGGTATGCCCTTACCGAAAGTTAGTCCTGGTCCTAGCTTGAAGGCCACACAGGACTTCTGACCAGGAGCTATTCATGATCGTAGTAACCGGAGCCACCGGAAATATCGGCCGCCCGTTGACGCAGGCGCTCGCCGAGGCGGGCCAGCAGGTGATCGCCGTGTCACGGCACACGGCGGCGGTGCCTGACGGCGTCCGCCACGTGACGGCCGACCTGGCCGAGCCGGGCAGCCTCAAGCCCGCGCTCGCCGGGGCGAAGGCACTGTTCCTGCTGCTGTCCGGCGACCTGCACGCCACCGGGGCCAGCCCTGCCGACATCATCAAGGAAGCTGCGGCCGCCGGAGTCCGCCGGGTCGTCCTGCTCTCCACGCTGGGCGTGGTGACCAGGCCCTTCGGCCCCACGCGGGTCGCGATGCGCGCACTGGAGGACACGCTGCGGGAGTCCGGCCTGGAGTGGGCCATCCTGCGGCCGGGCGGCTTCGCCTCCAACGCCCTGTGGTGGGCCGAGTCCGTCCGCACGCAACAGGTCGTCGCTGCGCCCTTCGGCGACATCGGGGTGCCGATCATCGACCCGGCGGACATCGCCGAGGTCGCGGCGGCCTGCCTCCTGGACGACCGGCACACCGGCGGCGTGTACGAGCTGACCGGCCCGGAGGTGATCGCTCCGCGCCAGCAGGCGGAGGCCATCGCCGCCGCGCTAGGGTCGCCGGTCAGGTTTCACGAGCTCACCCGCGACGAGGCCAAGAACGCCATGGCTCAGAGCATGCCGGCGGAGCTCGCCGACGACACCCTGGACATCCTCGGTTCCCCGAACCCGTCCGAGCTGCGCGTCAGCCCGGACGTCCAGCAGGTCCTCGGCCGCGCCCCGCGCTCCTTCTCCGACTGGGCCGCCCGCAATGTCGACGCGTTCCGCTGAGACCGGCCGGCACCGCTGGAACTGCTCTTCGGGCTCGGCGATCCGCTGCTGACGCCCGGGGAACTGACCTGAAGTCGGCACCGACATGGCCCGATGCCGGCCTGGTCCCCAAACCGCAGCAACGGTGACATCACCGTGCAGCCGACCCCGGTTGGCTGCACGGTGATGTCACCGTCTCGTTCCGCCCAAGTTCTTGACGTCGCGCGGCTCAGGCCAGGTCGTCGAACTCGCCCCCCTTGGCCCCGCCGAGGAAGGCCCGGAGCTTCGCCCGGGTGGTCCGCACGACCACGTCCGGGTGGTCGCTCTCGCGGAGAAGTATCTCGCCCTTGTGCTCGGCAAGTTCAAGACAGTCGGAGCCCTCGGCATTCGAGGACTTCGAGGACTTGCGCCACTGGATTTCCATGATTCTCACGCCTCCATACTCTGTGCGATCCCGCGAATGAAGTCCCGCGAGCTCTCCGGGTCGAGAGACCTCTCCTCGGTCCGGTCCAGCGCGGCTCTCCAGTTGCTCAGGCTCGTCTCGGCATCGAGGAATGCCGACCCGGTCGCGGTGTCCACCTGCACGGTGTCGAGCTGCGGCACGATCCCGTACACGTAGTGTGCCGAACTACTCGCGAACGGGAACCCGCCCGCAGCGAAGGGAATCACCCTGATCGTGACGTTGGCGCGTTCGGACTCCCTCAAGAGATGGGCGAGTTGACCGCGCGCGACTACCGGGCTTCCGTACGTCATCCGCAACGCGGCCTCGTGAATCAGGAAGGTGCAGGCGGGCGAATCGCGCCGGTCGAGAAGATCGCGTCGCTGCAACCGGTGTGACAACAGCCGTCGTTGCCGCGTCGGGCTCGGAGGCGGGACGGTTTCAGCGAAGACGCTGCGCGCGTAGTCCTCGGTTTGAAGCAGACCCGGCATATACATGACCTGCACTGATCGGATGCCCGCAGCATGATATTCCAGCTCGGCAAGATCGAGGGCATCGTTGACCAGCTCACCACGGTAGTGCTCCCACCACCCGCGCACACGCTCGCCGGCCATGGCGGCGAGAGCATCGACATACGCCGTTTCAGGGCACTTGTAGTGGTCGGCCCACGCTCGAACCCGCTGGGAACTCACGCCGAATCGTCCGGACTCCGTGTTGCTGATGGTGGTGCGGTCCGCTCCCAGTCGCGCCGCAGCCTGGGCGAGCGTCAGGCCTGCATGCTCCCTGAGTCTGCGCAGCTCGGAGCCCAGTCGGCGCTGCCGCACCGTGAGCAGCTTTCTTGGCGGCATCAGGATCTCCTCCTATCGAATCCCACTGTGGCCGTACCCGAACCAGCAGGCGTTCGTTACTCACAACATCGAGACGTATCACTAGTTATGAACTATGGGTTCCTTCCTGAGAACTCCTGTACATGACACCACTCGGGTGCACGGCCATCACCTCGGCTAACGAGCCGCGTGCCCGTTCGGATCGCACCCCGTGGGGAGAACGACATGACCAGCGCCAACACCACAGCCCCCTCCATGTCACCGCACCGCCAGGACGGTGAGAGCTACCGGCTTTCACTGCCCAACACCGCGCGCTCAGCCGGGATCGCGCGGCGCTTCGTCACCTCGCTGCTCACCGGAACCCCGCACTACGGCGTCGTCGACGACGCCCGCCTCTGCGTCAGCGAGGTGGTGGCCAACGCCCATCGCCATACCCGGACTGCGCTGATCCGTGTGCATGTCACGGTCGGCCCGGACCTGGTGACCGTCTCCGTAGCCGACGACAAGCCCCAAACCGTTCCCTCGACGAGCGGTACCTACGACGCGTGCGACAACGACGCCGTACAAGAGGGCGGGTGGGGTCTCTTCCTCCTGGACGAGTTGGCCCTCGCGTGGGGTTCGGACGTCTGCGGGTGCTGCACGCCCAGCCACAAGGCGGTGTGGTTCACGCTCGCCGCAGACGCGGGGAGCGCTGCATAACGTTCTGCGCCTGACTGGCGGAACCCAGGGCCGACGCCGCGCAAGAACGGCCTCGGCCACCCGCCGCATCCGCGCGCTCTACGCGCGTCCCACACGGCCGCTCCGGCCCGGCCGCCCGCCCTGATTCTCCGGCAGGCCTGGTCGCTGGCCCACCCCACCTCGACGGACCTCGATGCGCCCTGTCAACGGCGCGGCTTCGCGCTGCGCTCCTCCGCCATGCCCTGATCCGGTATGGGCTCCCGTCCCCCGCGCCCTCCAGGAGGTCGACTCGACCTCTGCCCGACAGGCCCGGCCGCACACGTGGCTGCCTGCCGTGACGTGGCTGATCGGCACCGGCCTGCACCCGCGCGCAGGGGCGACGACGCTGACCGTGGCCCGGGACCTCGCCGTACGGATGGACTACCGGCTGGGCTCCGTGCTGTACGACCTCGAAGGCACGGCCGCCCGCTGCGGAGTGTCGACGGCGACGGTGAAGCGCCATGTCCGCGTGCTGCGGGAACTGGGCGCGCTGGCGTGGCAACGGCACGGCACGAAGAAGAACCTCCAGCTCCCGGGGCGCCCGTACACCGCTACGGCGACCATCTACGCGGCGACGATCCCGGCGGCGTACGACGCGGCGATGGGACACCGGCTCGACGGCACCGGGTACCGGGCCCGGGTGGCCGGAGTAACGGACGAGGGCCGGGCGCTCGCGGTGAAGGCCGCCCGCGCGCGAGTCCGCCCTGTGGACAACCGCCTGGCAGGCCCTCGCAGTCCTCGGCGGCGTGCACCCCATTCCTCTGGCCCCCGCCCCCTCGTACCTACCGCTGACCTGAGTGAGAAGTTCAACTACACCTCGCCTGGGCCCGCGAGTCGCGCCCAGGCGCCGACTCCCCGTTCCCAGCACCGCAGCGGTGGCGGCGCGTCGCACCGGAGTCCGTGGCAGGTGGCCCGCGACATCGGCGTCGCCCGGCAGGTCCGGCCGCTCGTCGGGTGGACCCAACGGGAGTGCCTGCGACGTCTGGCGTTCGCGCTGCGCCCGTTGATCGACCGGGGCCTGGAGGTCCATGACATCGCCGCCGAGCTCATAGGCCTGGCCCTCGGCTGGCGCCCCGCACAGCCCGCCGCGTACATCACCGCCGCCCTCACGCGGGACCAGCAGGCCGAAGCGACCCACCCGGCGGACGTGGATCTCACGGCCGACCCGGCTGCTCACCGGGAATGGCAGCAGTGGCTGAACAGCCGCCAGGCCGATGCCCCGGCGCGTACGGACGACGACCGTCGCCACGCCCGGCTCTACGCCTGGGACCGCTGGTACGAGGTCGCCGCCCACTACGACGTGAACCCCGACGACGCCTTGGACCTGTACGGAACCAGGCTGTGCGCCTACGCCGTCAAACGGGCCACGTGACCGGAGTGGGGACGGGCCTCCCGCGCTCTGTCGTCACACCTCGACGGCATCGTCCTCCGTCAGGAGGAGGTGAACGCGGCGCAGGACGTCGAGCTGGGCCCGGCTGTAGAACTCGACCAGTGCCTGAACGACGACCGACTGGGTGACAGCCGCCTCCCGGCGGGAGGAGGCCCCCAGGTCCTGCAGGGACGGGTAATCCTCCTGCTGCCTGCGGACTTCGGGCGCGAGGCGTTCCGCGAGCCGCTGCCGGACGTCCTCGGGCGCGTCCTCCGGAAGGGTGTCGAAGTCCAGGGCGATTTCACGGTGAGGCGCGGAGAGCTGGGCCTGGAACTGATCCTGGAGCTCCGACATCGCCGAGGGGGTCAGAATGCTGGAGCACGCCAGGACGAAGGATCGCTGGTCCTTCGTGCCGACGCGCTCCAGCACGGAGGAGCGCTGGTCCTCCGGCAGGTCGTCGGCGAGCACCTCGAAGCCCGGGGGGAGTTCGGCCCAGGCCCGGTTCTCCAGGATCGCGGCCAGTTCCCGTCGCATCCGCTGCTGGCGTTCGATGTTCGCAGCGAGTTCGGTGTCCAGTGCGCGCAGGGTCTGCTCCGCCTCCTCGGCGGGGCCCTCGACCGACGGGACGGCCGACAGCGGCACACCGAGACCGACCAGTCTGCGGATGCGCAGGAGGCGGACCAAGTGGCTGATGCGGTACTGCTTGTAGCCGTTGGCCGCTCGCTCCGGCTCGTCCAGCAGGCCGATCTCGTGATAGTGCCGGACGGTCTTCAGAGTGGTTCCGGCGAGTTCCGCCAGCTGACTCGTGCTCCACGCCACCAGGAGGCCCCTTTCCGAGGTGCTCGACGGCGACCCGTCACCGCGGCCGTGGGAATGCGCGCATCCGGGACAGTGGGCGGGAGGGCGGATCCGAGCCCACGTGAGCTCGGCGCCGCCGGGTCCGGCCATGCGGGGGCCGCGTTCAGCAGCCCATCTAAACCCAGGTGGAGGGGACTTGGTCAACCCTCGGCGGAGCCCGGGGTTGACCATGCCCCAAGGGCACGGAGTGGGATGGGAGGCGACCACGAAACCGGCAGACGGAGGCTGGAACATGAAACGACGACGCGGTACCGGCCGGGGCCTGGCTCTGGTCCTCTCCCTCGGCCTGAGCGGTTCGCTGGCCCAAGCTCCCGCCGGCGCGGACGAGCGGCAGGAACCGCGGACCCCGCAGACGCCGAAGGTTCAGTGGAGCGGGTGCCCCGAGGACGTCGTGGCCGAAGCCGTCCCGTCCGTGCTGGAGTGCGCCACCGTTCCCGTTCCGCTGGACTACGCCGATCCCGGGGGCACTCGGATCGATCTCAAGATCTCCCGGCTGGCCAGCACCGCCCCGGAGAAGCGGCGCGGCACGCTCATGCTCAATCCGGGCGGCCCCGGCGGGTCCGGACTGGCGCTGTCCTCGCTGCTGGTGGCCCAGGGCCTGCCGAGCAGCGTCACCGACAGCTACGACCTGATCGGCATGGACACCCGTGGCGTCGGTCACTCGTCACCGGTCAGCTGCGGGTTCACGGAAGACGGCCCCTACTTCGCCAACCTCCCGGCCTACGCGGTCGACGACGCGGCCGTCACCGCGCGGGCGAAGGTCGCCGAAGAGGTCGCCGAGCAATGCGCGCGCAATGACAGCGACGGGCGGTTGCGCCACATGACGACGGCGAACACCGCCCGTGACCTGGACCGTATCCGGGCCGCGCTCGGAGAGGAGAAGACCAGCTATCTGGGGTACTCCTACGGCACGGCACTGGGCGCCGCCTACGCGTCGATGTTCCCCGAACGCTCCGACCGGATCGTGCTCGACAGCAACATCGGCGACACCCACCTCGACCGTGACGGCCTGCGCCGCTACGCCCTCGGGATGGAGGAGACGTTCCCCGCATTCGCCAAGTGGGCGGCAGCACGCCACGACAGCTACGGCCTGGGCCGCACCCCCGCTCAGGTCCGCGAGACCTACTTCACCATCGCCGAGCGACTCGACGAGAAGCCGACGGCGGACGGGTGGACCGGCCAGCACTTCCGTATCGCCGCTTTCGGCTTCCTGTTCAAGAAGTCGCAGTACTCCCAGCTGGCCCAGCTGTGGCAGACGCTAGACAGTGGTGACGCGACGGCGTCCACCGACCTGCTGCCGGAGAACGCCGCCTCGGGCGGAGCGCTGTCGCCGGCCGACAACTCCCTGACCGTCTTCCTATCCGTGACCTGCAACGACGTCGAATGGCCCGAGGACGTCGACACCTACCGGAAGGGCGTCGCCGAGGACCGCGAGCGCTACCCGATGTACGGCGCCGCCGCCGCCAACATCACGCCCTGCGCCTTCTGGCCGCACGCCCCGGCCGAGAAGCCGGTCGCGGTCAACGACGAGGGCCCGCAGAACGTGCTGCTCGTGCAGAACCTCCGCGACGTACCGACCCCGCTCGCCGGTGGCAAGCTGCTGCGCGAGAAGTTCGCGGACCGGTCCCGGCTGCTCACCGTCGACGACAGCGGCCACGGCGCCTACGTCCTCGGCCCCAACTCCTGCGCGCTGAACACCACCACGCGCTACCTCGTCGAGGGTGAGATGCCCGCCGAGGACACGCACTGCCGCGCGGACTGATCCCCGGACCGGTGGCCGCCGAGGGGCGAGCCTGAGCGCGGGAGTGCCGGTGGCGCTCAGCGCGATCCACTCGTGGAATCGAACGTGCGCGCATCCCCGTGGCCGTCGGGGTGCGACTGTCGGGCATCCGGTCGGTCGAGCGAGGCCGGGCAGGATTCGGTATCAGGATGTGTGGCGAGCTCGATCAGCACATCGAGCCTGCGCCCCGCAGCCTGCAACTCGGCGGCCTTCGCTCCGATGCGGGCGCGTTCGGCCAGCAAGTGGTCCAGCAGTTCGGGACCCACGGAGCGGGCGTCGATGGCGGGCAGGAGGGTGGCGAGCAGGCGGCTGCCGAGGCCGGCGGTGTAGAGCTGCTGGATGATCTTCACCCGGTCCACGGCCGCCTCCGGGTAGACGCGCTGGCCGCTGGAGGTGCGGTGGGGACTCAGGAGGCCCTGCTCCTCGTAGTAGCGCAGGGCACGCGTGCTGACTCCTGCCCTTGCGGCCAGTTCACCGATACGCATCGCGACTCCTTCGCCCCTTCCGTCGCCCCTTCCGTTGCCAGGCACGACTTGCCCTTCACGTTGACGTCAGGTTTTAGCGTAGGCGCCCCAGGGCGGGAGCGAACCGTACGCCCGCCCACCGAAAGGAATGATCATGGATATCACCGGCGCCATCGCACTTGTGACCGGAGCCAACCGAGGCATCGGCCGGCGCTTCGTCGAGCAGTTGCTGGACCAGGGAGCCGAGAAGGTCTACGCGACAGCCCGCCGCCCGGAGTCGATCGGCTTCACCGACGCGCGGGTCACGCCCCTGCACCTGGACCTGCTGGACGAGAAGTCGGTCTCGGCGGCGGCCGCGGTGGCGCAGGACGTCACCCTGCTGGTCAACAACGCCGGTATCTCGACCGGCGCCGATCTCCTGACCGCCGACCTGGCCATGATCCGGCGGGATCTGGAAACACACCTCTTCGGCACCCTGGGAGTCATCCGTGCCTTCGCGCCGGTCCTGGCCTCCAACAACGGCGGGGCGATCGTGAACGTCCTCTCCGTGCTGTCGTGGGTGGCCACCCACGGAGGGTCGGGATCGTACTCCGTGGCCAAGGCCGCGGAGTGGAACATGACCAACGGGGTGCGCGTTGAGCTCGCGGGTCAGAAGACCCTCGTCCAGGGCGTACATCTGGGTGCTGCGGACACCGACATGATGGCGGGACGTGACGCACCCAAGATCGACCCGGCGGACGTCGCACGAGCCAGCCTCGACGGCCTGCGGGCAGGGGCCATCGAGGTGCTGGTCGACGACCCCAGTCGCTTCGTCAAGGCCGCCCTCTCGGGCGACCCTGCGCAGCTCTACGGCCCGCCGTCCGCGAGCTGACCACACCGCGGCGGCCGCTTCCGCGCCTGCGCCTCAGCCGGTCGGGTTGTGGCGGATCAGCGACTCCACCAGGCCCGACCGGGTCGCCGGATAGTCCAGCGGGACGATCCCGAGGCCGGTCCAGCCCGATGCCTCGGCCCCGTCGAGGAACGCGTGCACCTGCGGGTTGAGGCGGTCGGAGTTCCAGCGCGGGGGCAGCAGGGCGGCGGTGCTCACGTAGTTCATGAACAGCTTGCCTGGCTGCTGCGCCGCCTTACGGAACTGCGCCTCGACCTGGGGGTACTTGGCGAACGGCTCCGCCATGTAGTCGTCCTGGATGTCGAAGAGCGCGGAATCGGCGTACCGGACGCCCGGGAGCCCGCCGTTGTCGGCGAGCAGCACGACCTTGCCGCGCGCACCGCCGAGGTCCGGGAGCGTGGGGTCGAGGTGGAGGAGTGAGCGCCAGCCCTTGCCGTCGAGGTAGATGTCGAAGATCCGCCGGAACGCGGCGTCACTCTCCTCCGAGTACTCCTGCTTGACCCGCATCAGTACCGTCTCCGACGGCCGCCGGGCCAGGAAGTCCCGGCAGGCGCCCAGGACATCGTCGAAGTTGAGGTTCTGGTAAGAGGCCCCGTGATGGATCGCGTACGCGTCACCGCTGATCCGGCAGCGTATGTCGAGGAAGCGGATGCCGCTGTCGAGCTGCTCGGCGATCGTGGTGTTCTGACACTCCGTCCAGGGGCCGCCGAAGCGGGCCCCGGAGTCGTGCGTTCCCGGGATCGTGAGGCGCTGCAGCGGGGTGGCGTCGGCGATGCCGGCCATCCAGTCCTGGGTGCCGAGGGCCTTGCGGGCGGAGGCGACGGCGGGCGCCGCGCCGATGAGGACTCCGGCGGTGGCGGCGAGTGCGCCGGTGAGGAAGGTCCGGCGACTGGCGGTGTTCGGGCTCATGCGGAAGAGGCCTCCGTCGGTGTGGGGGGGAGACCTGAAATTATGTCGGGCACACATCAATAGCGGAACAGGGTCTGCCGCGCGACGGTCACCGGCAGCCCGGATCTCGGAGGCGCCGCCGGAATTCCGCCGCGAACTGCGGGGCACCGCCCGCATCCAGCCGGTCCAGCAGTCCGTGCGGGTCACGCGGCTCGCGCCGGTAGCTCTCGGTCCGGCTGCGCGGGATCGTGCGCACATCGCCCGCCTTCTGGACCAACCGCCTGGTCCGCCGGGGCGGTCTGTGCACGTGGTGCAGGATGCGCTTTCCGTGGTGCGCTGTCGGGTCAGGTGGTCGGGGCGGTCTCGGCGTGCTTGAGATCGAACCTGACGAACTCGATCTGGGCGACGGGGATCATCAGCTCGTCGGCGGTCTGTTGGATGAAATCGTCGCGGATGGCGTCACGGGAAGTGGGTGCGGTGAGGTCGAACTGGCCGTAGATGTGGCGGGTGCGGATGGTCTGGGTGGTGGCCCGGTTACGGAAGTGACCGGGTTGCTTTCGGGCCGGAGACGTATCAGGATCGCATCCCCCGTGCGCACGGGGAGTCCGGGAGAGGGAGCGCACCGTGATCGAATTAGCGAGTGTCATCAGGGATCTGCGGGAGGAGCTGGACCGCGCGGTCAGCGCGGCGGAAGGGGAGGCGCTGCGCTTTGAGTTGGGGCCGATCGAGCTGGAGCTGTCGGTCGCTCTGGAGCGGAATGCACAGGCCCAGGCGAAGGTCCGTTTCCTGGTCGTGGACTCCGGTGCGGACGCGAGGCTCGGGAAGACGTCCACCCAGCGCATCTCGCTGACGCTGAAGCCGACGCTGGCGGGGTCGCACAGACCGGTCGCCGTCTCCGGGAACGCTGAGCCGAACGAGCGGTGAGCCCCGCGGTGGCCGGGGAGCCGGAGCCGCAGCGGGACGGGCTCGATCTGCGGCGTGTGGTCCAGGTCGTGGTCACGGTCGGCGACGCCGACGGGGTACGTCTGGCGTCGGGTTACCGGGTGTCCCGGGACACGGTGCTCACGGCCGCGCACGCGCTGGACGGCGCGGCGTCGGTCCTCGCTCGCTTCTTCACCGGCGAAGGCGCCCCGTGGGAGGTGCCGGGGGAATGCGTCTGGGCGGACGACGACACGGACGTCGCGCTGCTCAGGATCGCGGTGGACGCGCATCCCGGTGGTCAGCTCGACGGTCAACTTGCCGCCGATGTACCGCCGGTGCGGTTCGGCCGTATCGCGCAGTTGGCGGAGGTGGACTGCGGAGCGCTGGGCTTCCCCTGGTTCAAGCTGCGCTCGGAGAGAGCTTCCCGCGACGGGCGCGCCGCCACGACGTACCGGGACTCCCACTACGCGCGCGGCCGGGCGACGGCGAACGTGCGCGAGGGCACCCTCGAGTTCACCGTCCAGACCCCGCCGGATCCCCGTGACGAGCCCGGGCGGTCTCCCTGGGAGGGGATGTCGGGGGCGCTCGTGTGGAGCGAAGGGCGCGTCATCGGCGTCGTCACCGCACATCACGGCCGCGAGGGTATCGGCAGGCTCACGGCGAGTCGGGTGGAACGGTGGTACGCGGATCTGACGCATTCGCAACTCCGTGCGCTGGCACGGATGTTGGCACTGCCGGATCGGATCGACGGGCTCGACGAGGTGTCCGGGCCCAAGCCTCAGACCGACGGGCCGGGGGAGCTGGGGAAGACGGCCGGGTGGCTCGCCTCGCTGGTACGCAGTCAGTGGAAGGCCGAGGAGGAGCGGCGCCGGGTGCACGATCCCGCCCCTCTGCAGGTGCGGTTCCGGCACGCGGAGGAGGTCCCCTTCGACTACTGGGCGCGCATCCGTGGAGTCCCGATCGCCGCGGACCCCGGACCGTTGCCGCTCGCGGACGAACTCGACCAGATCGTGAAGGTCTACCGGTCCATCCCCTCCGGCCGGCTGGTAGTGCTGGGCGCCGCCGGGTCCGGCAAGACGATCCTGACCACCCGTTTCGCCCTCGGTCTGCTGAAGAACCCGGCTCGCGGCGACCGGGTGCCGGTGATCTTCGGCCTGGGCTCCTGGGACCCGGCCGCGCTGTCCCTGCGCACCTGGATGTCCCGGACTCTCGTGCGCGACTACGGCATCGGGGCGGCGGCGCAGGACGGCAGGACCCTGGCCAGGGCCCTGATCGAGGAGGACCGGGTGCTGCCCGTCCTCGACGGCTTCGACGAACTCGCGCCCGGCCTCCAGCTGAAGGCCCTCGACGCGCTCAGCAGCCTCGGCGACATGCCCCTGTTGCTCACCAGCCGCACCCAGGAGTACAGAGAGGCGGTAGAGGGAAAACCGGGAAAGCGACGCAAGGTGCTTAGCGGCGCCGCGGTGGTCGAGTTGGAGAGGCTCACGATGCACGACCTCGGCGACTATCTGTCCGGCATGGGCTCACCGGACGGGGACGGTCGTACGTCGCCCTGGGTCCCCGTCCTGGACGAACTGCGCAAGGAGCCGCGCAGCCAGGGCGCGCAGAATGTCGCGGAAGCGCTCAGCACACCGCTGATGGTCACCATGGCGCGCACGGTCTACGACGACGCCGGCGAGGGCTGCCCGCAGGACCTTCTGAGCACCCGGTTGTTCCAGGACGCCGACGCGATCCGCGCGCATCTGGTCGCCGCGTTCATCCCCGCCGCCTACCGGCCCCTGGCAGACGACAGCGGGACCCGGCAGTGGGACGCCGAGCGCGCCCAGCGCTGGCTTCGCCACCTCGCCGTGCATATGTCCGCACTCGGCAGCCGTGACCTCGAATGGTGGCGACTCGGCACGACCATGAGCCGCCGCGCGCGGGTCTGTGTGATCGGGTTCCTGGCCGCCCTGGCCTTCGGGGTGACGACCGGGATCGGGAACATACCGGTGGACCTGGTCGTGACCGACTACGGCCCCGGGCGCGCCGTGAAGCGCGGCCTCGTGGTCGCCGTCCTGCACGGCCTCGTGGCCGGTCTGGGCTTCGGGGCGCTGTACGGGTCGGCGTACCGGGGGACGGGGCTGCCGTCGCGGGTGCGGGTGCAGATCTTCGGCCGGAGCCGGGTGCAGCGCGGCGTCGAGCCCTACTCCAGGTTCCTGGCCGGGCTGGTCCTCGGCGCCCTGGCGGCGGCCGCGCTGGTCCTCGTGGACCGGGGCATCGTCGCGCGCATCGGTCTCGCGGACGGACTGGAGAGCGGCACCCTCATCGGCACCTTGCTGTTCGTGCTCGGGTTCGGTTTCGCTATCGGGCTGGTGCTGGGGCTGATGGCCTGGCTGGAGGTCCCCGACCGCATCGAGTCCGCCGTCAGCCCGGCCGCCCTGCTGACCAGCAACCGCAACAACGTGCTCGTCCATGTCCTGATGTGGGCGCTTGTCTTCGGGGTGGGCTTCGCAGTCGTCAACGTGTTCGTCATGGGGCCCCTGCTCGGGCTCGGGGCCGGTCTCGTGTTCGGGCTCGAAGCGGCTTTCGCCGGCGGGCTCGGGTACGGGCTCAGCCTGACGGCGTGGGGGCAGTGGGTGGCCCTGGCACGCATCTGGCTGCCGCTGAACGGGCGGCTGCCCTGGCGGCTGATCGCGTTCCTGGACGACGCCTGCCGCCGGGGCGTGCTGCGCCAGGCCGGTGCCGTCTACCAGTTCCGCCACGCAGAACTTCAGGACCACCTGAGCACCACCTCCACAACCTGACCCGCACTCTCCGTGATCCTTTCGGTTCGGATGAGTAACCGGAACGGGTCTATGACACGGCTGTGAACCTGCGGGCCTATTTTGGCGAAAAGGGACCAACTTCCTTACGGGGGAACCAAGATGAACACTGGAAGGGCACGGGGAGCGGCGGTGGCACTGGGGATCGCCGGCACCGCCGTGGTCGGCTTGGACGCCGGAACCGCCGCCGCGGACCCGGCAGTCATCACCCAGCAGTACGACTGCAATCTCCCCAGCCCGGCGGGTCGGCAGAGCGTCACGCTGCGGCTGGACTCGGCCATCCCCACGACGGCCGTGGTCGGCAAGCCCACCCCCGCGTTCCCCCTCACCGCAGCCGTTCCGGTCAACGGTGGCCTCGCCGCCGCTCTGCATTCCGTCGGGATCAGCAGCGTCGAGGGGACGGTGAACGCGAAGGCGGTCGTGGTCGCGCCCGAGGGCGACATCCACCGCGACGTGCTGTTCACCGTGCCGAGGACGACCATCGGGTGGGGCTCGTCCGACGTCAAGGGGACCGGCACCGCGCCACAGGTCGTCCTCAGCGAGTCGGGCACCGCGAAGATCACCGTCCGTCAGCTGACCCTGCGCCTCACCACGAGGAACGCGAACGGTGGTGTGACCTACCCAGGCGAGTTCACCGCACCGTGCACGCTGAGCGGCGGGAACGACGTGGTGGCGTCCTTCGACATCGCGGCGGCGGGTGGATCGACCGGCGCGGGCACCTCCGGGAGCACGGGGACGCAGGGCTCGGGCACATCCGGTTCCGGTACGTCGGGCTCGGGCGCGTCCGGTTCTGGCGCTGGAGCCGGCTCCAGCTCCGGCTCCGGCTCCGGATCCAGCTCCGGCTCCAGCTCCGGTGCCGGCTCCGGTGCCACGGCTCCCTCCGGCACCACGGGAGCCGACCCCGGGTCGAGTGGCGCGCCGTCCGGATCAGCGGGAGGCGCGGGAGGCACGGACCCTTCGGCCGCCGGACCCGACGGGGCTGCCGGACCCGACGGGGCCGCCGACAAGCCCGGCGGCGTCGACACCGAGAGCCTGGTCTACCTCTCCGCAGGTCTCCTGGCCGCGGCCGTCTGCGCCGTCGCCGCCGTCCTCCACCTGCGCCGACGCCGCAGCCGGGCGCCAGGCGCGTGACCCGTCAACTGCCGTAGCGTGAACGCGTCGTGAGCGACCCCAGCTTGCCGGGCATGGCAAATGTTTTCGGCGGTGAGGCGGACGGGTCCGTCCGGCGTTGTACTCGTCGCTCGCGGTGTAGCCGCAATCTTCGTCCCCCGACCGGCCTGAACAAGCCGACGGTCCGCCACGTGGTGTGGCGGACCGTCGGTCTGCGGGCCCCGACCGGGCGGACGGGGCCTTCGTATACCGGAGCTACCGCACGACCGTGATCCGGTCCGTGGCCGGCGGGGCCAGCGGTGCGGAGGCCGTGGAGTGCGCCGCCAGGTAGGCGTTGAACAGGTCCAGGTCGGACGCGCCGACCAGCTTGTCCGTGCCCTGTCCGAGGGCCGCGAAGCCGTCGCCGCCGCCCGCGAGGAACTCGTTCATCGCGACGCGGTACGTCTTCGCCGGGTCGATCGCCTCGCCGTTCAGACGGATCGTGTCCGCGACCACCCGGCCGGCACCCGACTTCGTCATGTCCAGCGTGTAGGTGAGGCCCTTCGAGACCTGGAGGATCTTCGGGGACGCCTCGTTGGAGCCGCTGACCTGCTGCTGGAGCGCGGTCACGAGCTGCGCACCGGTGAGGTCGACGACGTTCATCATGTTGGTGAACGGCTGGACGGTGAACGCCTCGCCGTACGTCACCACCCCGTCGCCCTCACTCCCGGACGCCGCGTACACGAGGTCGGAGCGGATACCGCCCGGGTTCATGAACGCGACGACCGCGCCGCCCTTGTCCTCGGCGGCCAGGCCCTCCAGCTGGGCGTCGGCGATCAGGTTGCCGAGCGGCTTCTCGGGGGCCGTGGAGCCCCGGCCGTTGATGTCGGCGGTGATGAAGCCCTGCGGCCGGCCCGCGATCGGGGCGGCGAGCGTGTTCCAGCGGGTGATCAGCGCGGTCATGTCGGGGGCCTTGGCCTGGTCCCGGCTGACGATGTGGTTCGCCGACTCCACCGACGTACGCACGATGTCCTTGGTGCGGCGGTCGTAGGTGAGGGTCGTGTCGGTGTAGACCTTGCCGAACGACGACGCCGAGGTGACCATCCGCGGCTTGCCGGACGGGTCGGGGACCGTGCACACGTACGCCTGGTGGGTGTGGCCCGTGACCAGCGCGTCGACCTTCGGCGTGATGCCCTTGGCGATGTCGACGATCGGCCCGGAGATCCCGTCACCGGCGCCCGGGCTGTCGCAGTCGTAGTTGTACGAGGAGGACGCCGGGGCCCCGCCCTCGTGGATCAGCGCGACGACGGACTTGACGCCCTGGCGGTCCAGCTCCTTGGCGTACTTGTTCACCGTCTCGATCTCGTCGTGGAACTCCAGGCCCTTCACGCCGTTGGCCGTGACGATGTTCGGCGTGCCCTCCAGGGTCACCCCGATGAAGCCGATCTTGACGCCGTTCTTCTTCCAGACCGTGTACGGCTTGAGGACCGGCTTGCCGGTCTTCTCGTCCGTCACGTTGGCCGCGAGGTACGGGAAGTCCGCACCCTTGAACTTCTTGTCCTTCTCGTAGCAGCCCTCGACCGGGTGGCAGCCGCCGTTCTGCAGACGGGCGAGCTCCGTGGCCCCCTCGTCGAACTCGTGGTTGCCCACGGCCGTCACGTCGAGGTCGAGCCCGTTGAGCGCCTCGATGGTGGGCTCGTCGTGGAAGAGGCCCGACAGCAGCGGGCTCGCGCCCACCATGTCGCCGCCGGCCGCGGTGACGGAGTACGGGTTGCCCTTGCGCGCGGTGCGCAGCGAGGTGGCGAGGTACTCGACGCCTCCGGCCGGGACCGACTTCACCGTGCCGTCGGCCTGCGTCTCGCTGACCGTCCCGGCGGAACCGGCCGGCGGTTCCAGGTTGCCGTGCAGGTCGTTGAAGGAGAGCAGCTGCACGTCGACGGTGCGGGACGGGTGGCCGTGACCGTGCCCCCGGTCGTGGGCACCGGCTGGCATCGCGGCGACGAGCGCGCCGGCGGTGACCAGCCCGGCAGCGGCGGCGAGCGCCCGCCGGGACGCACGGTTCTTGTGTGGAGTCGCTGACATCGGTCCCCTTCGAATCTCTGGATCCTGCGTGCCGCAGCCTAGGGTCAACGCGCGTAGCGCGACAGATGTCCGGGGTTACGAACTGGTTGCCGCGCACTCAGAAAGGGGCTGATCACCCGTAGGGCGTACATATCGAAGCAGAAACGTCACCGCGCGCATTTGTGCCGGAAGTATGCACCTCGTGGACAACGAACTCACGACCGAGACAGTGGTACCCGCTCAGCGCGGAGCGGAACTGCCCCCGGGATACCACGAGATGATCGACGATCTGAAGTCGATCGTGCGGGGTGCGCACGTGCGCGCGCAGCTCAAGGTGAACACCGAGATGCTTCGGATGTACTGGGAGCTCGGACGGACGATCCTGGAGCGGCAGGGCGAGGAGAAGTGGGGGACGAAGGTCGTCGGCCGGATCGCCACGGAGCTGCGGACCGAGTTCCCGAACCAGCGGGGGTTCAGCGCGCGCAACGTGCAGTACATGCAGCAGATGGCTCGAACGTGGACCGAACAGTTTACGCAGCAAGCTGCTGCGCAATTGCCCTGGGGCCACCTACAACTCCTCATGGACAAGTGCAAAACCCGCTTCGAGCTGGACTTCTACGCTCAGCACGCCGTCCACCACGGCTGGTCCCGCGACCGTCTCACGACCCACATCCGCAGCGAGCTGCACCTGGCCCACGGCGCGGCCGCCAACAACTTCGACGTCACCATCCCGGAGCAGTCCGAGGCCGCGACGCAGATCTTCAAGGATCCGTACCGCCTCGACTTCACCCAGCTGTCGGACACCGCCGCCGAGCGCGAACTCGAGGACGCGCTCACGAACAAGATCATCCAGTTCCTCACCGAGCTCGGCTTCGGGTTCGCCTTCGTGGGCCGTCAGTACCCCCTCACCGTGGGCGACACCGAGTTCCGCATCGACCTGCTCTTCTACCACTTCAGGCTGCACCGCTTCGTGGTGGTCGAGCTGAAGACCGCCAAGGCCCAGCCCTCACACCTCGGACAGCTCAGCTTCTACGTCACCGCGGTGGACCGTCTCCTCCGCGACCCGGAGCGGGACGACCGGACACTCGGCATCCTCATCGCGGAGAGCCAGGACGAGACAACCGTCGAATTCGCCCTCCAGTCGCAGAACCAGCCTCTCGCGGTCAGTACGTACGCGGCCCTTCCCTCAGGCGTACGGGAGCTGATGCCCACCTCGGACGACCTCTCCCGTATCGCCCATGAAGTCCTGCACCGCGAGGGCTGACACGAACCGCGCAGCTGCTGGTCACACTCCGATCCACCCCTGCACCCCACCCCCGCGCCGTAGGCTCGTAGGTATGACGACTGACGTACCCCTCCCCTCCCCCGGGCGCGAGATCGAGACCCTCGACGCGCTCACCGCCGAGCAGGCCCAGGCGGTGTCCGCTCTCCTCGACGAGGCCGCGGAGACCGACGGCCGCCAGGCGGTCTCGGAGCAGGGGCGGCTCCAGCTCAGGGGCGGACACCGCGAGGGCGTCCGGCATCTCCTGCTCACCGTCGACGGCGTGCTCGCCGGATACGCGCAGCTGGAGGACACCGACCCCGTCGAGGCGCCCGCCGCCGAGCTGGTCGTGGCCCCCGCCCACCGGGGCCGCGGGCACGGCCGGGCCCTGGGTGCCGCGCTGCTCGCCGCGACCGGGAAGCGGCTGCGGGTCTGGGCGCACGGCGGCAAGTCGGCCGCCCGGCACCTCGCGCAGGTGCTCGGTCTCTCCCTCTTCCGCGAACTGCGCCAGCTGCGCCGCCCCTTGACCGACCTCGACATCGCCGAGCCGTCCCTCCCGACGGGCGTCACCGTCCGCACCTTCGTGCCGGGCCAGGACGACGCGGCCTGGCTGGCGGTCAACAGCGCCGCGTTCGCCCACCACCCCGAGCAGGGCTCCCTCACCCAGCGGGACCTGGACGACCGCAAGGCCGAGCCCTGGTTCGACCCGAAGGGCTTCTTCCTGGCCGAGCGCGACGGCCGGATCATCGGCTTCCACTGGACGAAGGTGCACGCCGAGGACGAGCTCGGCGAGGTCTACGTCGTCGGCATCCTGCCCGACGCCCAGGGCGGCGGCCTCGGCAAGGCGCTCACCGCGATCGGACTGCGCCACCTGGCCTCCCGGGGGCTGCCGACGGCGATGCTCTACGTGGACGCCGACAACCCGGCGGCCCTGTCGGTGTACGAGCGGATGGGCTTCGCCACGCACGAGGTCGACCTGATGTACCGCACGGAGTCCTGAACACGGTCAACCGAGAGAGGGGCGGCGTCACTTGACGCCGCCCCTTCTTTGCGACACCCTTTCACTACTCAATTAGTGAAAGGGTGGTGAACATGGCAGAGTCCGCAGCGGTCGAGTACCGCATCGACCGGCGCAGCGGCGTCGCCACCTACCTCCAGATCGTGCAGCAGACCAAGCAGGCGCTCCGCCTCGGTGTGCTGGAGCCGGGCGACCGGCTGCCCACGGCCCGCGAGGTCGTCGAGGCCACGGCGATCAATCCGAACACCGTCCTCAAGGCCTACCGCGAACTGGAACGCGAAGGCCTCGTCGAGGCGCGCCGCGGCCTCGGGACCTTCGTCCGCCGGACCCTCGGCAGCGCGGCCGTCACCACCGACGCACCCTTGCGCGCCGAGCTCACCGAGTGGACCCGCAGGGCCCGTGCCGCCGGACTGGACAAGGACGACGTGAGCGCGCTCTTCACCGACGTACTGGACAGCACATTCAAGGGGGACACGGACAGATGACAGGCGCCGCGATCGAGGCGGACGGCCTCGGCATGACCTACGGACGAAAGCGCGGGTGGGCGCTGCGCGACTGCTCGTTCCAGCTGCCCGCCGGACGGATCTGTGCCCTCGTCGGGCCCAACGGCGCCGGGAAGTCCACCCTGCTCTCCCTCGCGGCCGGGCTGCTCCGGCCCGCCGAGGGGTCGGTGCGGGTGCTCGGCACCGACCCCGGCGAGGCGCGGCCCCGTATCGCGTACGTCTCGCAGGACAAGCCGCTGTACCCGCAGCTCACCGTGGCCGACACCCTGTGGGCGGGCGGGCAGCTCAATCCCGCCACCTGGGACCGTGCGGCCGCCGACCGGGTCGCCGGACCGCTCCCGCAGGACGCCAAGGTGCGCACCCTGTCGGGGGGCCAGCGCACCCGCCTCGCCCTCGCGCTCGCCCTGGGCAAACGGCCCGAACTGATGCTGCTGGACGAACCGATGGCCGACCTCGATCCCCTCGTCCGCCACCAGCTGATGGGCACACTGATGGCCGAGGCCGCCGACCACGGCACCACCATCGTCATGTCCTCGCACATCCTCACCGAGCTGGAGGGCGCCTGCGACTACCTGCTGTTGGTCGACGGCGGCCGGGTCCGGCTCGGCGGCGAGAGCGACGACATCGTCGCCGCGCACTCCCTACTCACCGGACAGGCCCGCGACCTCGCCCCGCACACGGTCGTCGAGTCACGTACGACCGGCCGTCAGCTCACCGCACTCGTACGGAGGGAGGGCCCGGTGGACCGCACCGTCTGGGACGTCACGGAGCCGTCGCTGGAGGAGCTGCTGCTGGCCCACCTCCGCTCGCCGGAGGCCCCGCCGCTGCTCACCCCGAGCGCGCACGCCCGCGAGGAGGTGGCCGCGATATGAACACCCTCACCTCACTGCGCGGGCCCGCCCGCGTCGTCGTACGCCAGCACCGGTGGACGCTGTGGATCGCGGGCGGGCTCGCCCTGGTCGCCGTCGCCGGCCTGATCGCCGTGGCCCTGCGGGCCTCCCACGTCGCGGAGGTCTTCGCGGCGAGCAACTGCCCTGTGGACGGGGGAGCAGGCCGGCTCTGCGATGTGCAGGCCCGCAGCTACTCGGACAGCACGTCGAAGTACCGCAGCGTCTTCACTGACGTCGCCCTGGTCCTGACGGCCCTGCCCGCGGTCTTCAGCGCCTTCGTCGCCGGCCCGTTGATCGCCCGGGAGCTGGAGAGCGGCACTTTCAAGCTGTCGTGGACCCAGTCCGTGTCGCCGGCCCGTTGGCTGGCCGCGAAGCTCGCCGTGCCCACCGTGCTGCTGCTGACCGGGACGGTCGTTCTGGCAGCGGCCCTCCACTGGGCACGGTCCCATGCGGACACCCCGTACGCGTCCGAGTGGCACACCTCGGATGTCTTCGCCACCACGGGCACGGTGCCGGCCGCACACGTCCTCTTCGGCCTCTGCGTCGGAGCACTCGTCGGACTGCTGGCCCGCCGCACCCTCCTCGCGCTGTCCGTCTCCGCGCTCGTCACCGGCGCGACCATCATGGTCTTCCGCTACTGGCGCGGCGAGCTTTGGCCCACACGCACGCTCACCGGCCCGACCCTGAACGCGAAGGAGGGCATGTGGTGGGTGGAGTCGGGTGACCTCACCAGCAGCGGTGTGCGAGTGCCGCACGACCTGTGCAACACCGTGGTGTCCTGCATGACCGACCACGACATCACCGCCCACTACCTCGACTACCACCCCGCCTCCCATTTCTGGCCCATCCAGCTCGTCGAGACCGGCATCCTGCTCGCCCTCGCCGCCCTGGCCCTGACGCTCGCCTTCCGCGTCCTGCGCCGGCGCACCGCCTGAGACCATCCCTGTCCGGGCCCCGGGGGGAGTCCGGGCAGGGGGTTCACCCACGGTGGATCAGGGACGCCCCCGCAGTCACACCGGTTCCTGTACGTCATGTCACCGTTACCAGCCATTCAGACGAGCTTGCGACCCTCACGGGATGCAGCCAGCTGTGCCCACCCCCCGCAACGGGAGCGGCCCCGCTCCAGGGGCCACCTCCGCTTCTTCCGCGATCTTTCCGGGATCCGACGCGCCTCATCAGCCGAATGCGCGGAAGAATAGGTCCATGAGCCAGCAGCCCAGCTCCGAGGTCCCGGTCCAGCCCGTCCAGCCTTCGGTCGGCTCCCTCGCCGCCCACCGGCCGCACGCGATCCCGGGAGCGGTGCCCGCAGGTCTGTCCACAGCCGCCGATCTCGACCCCGACCTGGACAACGACCCGGACGCGTACGAGCCCGACGCGGCCGGCGACGAACTGCCGCAGGGCCGCTTCCTCGACCGGGAACGCAGTTGGCTCGCGTTCAACGAACGCGTTCTGGAACTCGCCGAGGACCCCGCCACCCCGCTCCTCGAACGGGCTAACTTCCTCGCGATCTTCGCCTCGAACCTGGACGAGTTCTTCATGGTCCGGGTCGCCGGTCTCAAGCGGCGTATCGCGACCGGTGTCGCCACCCGGTCCGCGTCCGGACTGCAGCCCCGCGAGGTCCTCGACCTGATCTGGACCCGCTCCCGCGAGCTCATGGCCCGGCACGCCGCCTGCTACCAGCAGGACATCGCGCCCGCCCTGTCCGACGAGGGCATCCAGCTGGTGCGCTGGCCCGAGCTGACCGAGAAGGAACAGGCCCGCCTGTTCACCTTCTTCCGGCAGCGGGTCTTCCCCGTGCTGACCCCGCTGGCCGTCGACCCCGCGCACCCGTTCCCGTACATCTCCGGGCTGTCGCTGAACCTCGCCGTCGTCGTGCGCAACCCCGTCAGCGGCCACCGGCACTTCGCCCGCGTCAAGGTGCCGCCGCTGCTCACCCGCTTCCTGGAGGCGTCCCCGCAGCGCTACGTCCCGATAGAGGACATCATCGCGGCCCACCTCGAAGAGCTCTTCCCCGGCATGGAGGTCCTCGCCCACCACATGTTCCGGGTCACCAGGAACGAGGACCTGGAAGTCGAGGAGGACGACGCCGAGAACCTGCTCCAGGCCCTGGAGAAGGAGCTCATGCGGCGCCGCTTCGGCCCGCCGGTCCGCCTGGAGGTCGAGGAGTCCATCGACCCGTACGTCCTTGACCTGCTCGTACGCGAGCTGAAGATCTCCGAGACCGAGCTGTACCCGCTGCCGGGCCCGCTCGACCTCACCGGGCTGTTCGGCATCGCGTCGCTGGACCGGCCCGAGCTGAAGTACCCCAAGTTCATCGCCGGCACCCACCGCGATCTCGCCGAGGTCGAGTCCGCCTCCGCGCCCGACATCTTCGCCGCCCTGCGCGAGCGCGACGTACTGCTGCACCACCCGTACGACTCCTTCTCCACCTCCGTCCAGGCCTTCCTGGAACAGGCGGCGGGCGATCCGGACGTCCTCGCGATCAAGCAGACCCTGTACCGGACCTCGGGCGACTCGCCGATAGTGGACGCCCTGATCGACGCCGCCGAATCCGGCAAGCAGGTCCTCGTCCTCGTCGAGATCAAGGCACGCTTCGACGAGCAGGCCAACATCAAGTGGGCCCGCAAGCTGGAGGAGTCCGGCTGCCACGTCGTCTACGGTCTCGTCGGCCTGAAGACCCACTGCAAGCTGTCGCTCGTCGTCCGGCAGGAGGGCGACACCCTGCGCCGCTACTCCCACGTCGGCACCGGCAACTACCACCCCAAGACGGCCCGGCTCTACGAGGACCTCGGCCTGCTGACCGCCGACCCGCAGGTCGGGGCGGACCTCTCCGACCTCTTCAACCGGCTCTCCGGCTACTCCCGCCGCGAGACCTACCGCCGGCTGCTGGTCGCCCCGAAATCCCTGCGCGACGGGCTGATCGCCCGCATCAACAAGGAGATCACCCACCACCGCGCGGGCCGCCTCGCCTACGTACGCATCAAGGTCAACTCGATGGTCGACGAAGCGATCATCGACGCCTGCTACCGGGCGGGACAGGCCGGTGTGCCGGTCGACATCTGGGTGCGCGGCATCTGCGCGATCCGCCCCGGCGTCACCGGCCTCTCCGAGAACATCCGGGTCCGCTCGATACTCGGCCGCTTCCTCGAACACTCCCGGCTCTTCGCCTTCGGCAACGGCGGCGAACCCGAAGTGTGGTTCGGCAGCGCCGACATGATGCACCGTAACCTCGACCGACGGATCGAAGCACTGGTCCGCGTCACCGACCCCGCGCATCGCGCCGCCCTCAGCAGGCTCCTGGAAACAGGCATGTCCGACACCACCACCTCCTGGCACCTGGGCCCCGACGGAAACTGGACCCGGCACTCCACGGACGCGGACGGGCAGCCGCTGCGGCACGTACAAGAGATGCTCATTGACGCCCGGAGGCGCCGGCGTGCGACGCCCTGACCATCACACGACGACCCTCTCCGCGGAAGCGGTCCTCGCGCCCTACCTGCGTGAACAGGCCGCCTGCTTCCTACGGGGCCTGCGACTGCACCGCGAGCACAGCGCCCCCGCGGACGCCGGCACGCAGAGCGCCGACGAGGCCGCCCGCGCGCTGCGCCACGCGGCACGCCGGATCAGCGGCACCCTGCACACCTTCCGGGGAGCGTTCGACCCGGTCTGGGCCGACCAGCTCCGTGCGGAACTGGCCTGGCTCTCCGGGACCCTGGCCCGCGAGCACGCCTACGCCACCCGGCTCGGCCGGCTCCTGGAGGCCCTGCACCAGCTGTCCGGTACCTCGCTCCCGGCGGCCCGGCCCGCTCCGGGGGACGGCCCGGACGCGAGCGACAAGGAGCGGGCGGCACTCGGCGTCGGCGCGGCCCGGGCCGCAGCCCTCCTGGAACGCCGACTGACCCTCGCCAGGACCCGCGCCCACTCGGCCGCGCTCCAGGCACTGGGCTCCTCCCGCTTCCACGCCGTCGCCGACGCCGTCGCGCTGCTCGCCTCGGAGGTCCCCCTGTCGCCCTCGGCGGCCGAGCCAATGACGAACGTCCTGCACGACCCGGTCGCGCTCGCCGAGCAGCGGATGCTGGACGCGGTGGCCGCACTCCCGCCCGACGAGTCGGTGGAGCCGTACAACGAGGCCCACGACGCCCTCTGGCAGCAGGCCCGCCTGCTGCTCCGGCTGCACCGGTACGCGCACGAGATGCTGCGGGGCGCCCCCGATCCGGCCCTCACCGGCCCCGGACACGCGCTGGACCTGCACCGGGACGCGGCGGAGGCCGCCGCGGCAGCGGCGGCGGCGGCGCGCACCCCGCGCATCGCCCCGGCGACGGCGTACGCCCTCGGAGTGCTCCACGCCGACCAGCGCCACGAGGTGGAGGCCGCGCGCGGTGTGTTCCGGGAGACCTGGCCGTACGCGGCGGCCGTGACCACGCCGTGAGCGACCTCGTCCTGGCGGCCGGCTGCGTGCTCTGGCGCAGGTCGGCCACCGGCGCCCCGGAGGTCTGTCTCGTCCACAGACCGCGCTACGACGACTGGTCGTTCCCGAAGGGCAAGCTGAAGCGCGGCGAGACGGCCCTGGACGCCGCCCTGCGCGAGGTCCTGGAGGAGACGGGCCACCACTGCGTGCCGGGCGCCGCTCTGCCGCCCGCCCGGTACACGGCGAAGGGGCGTCCGAAAGAGGTCAGCTACTGGGCGGCCGAAGCGACCGACGGCGCGTTCGTGCCCAACGACGAGGTCGACCGGCTGGCGTGGCTCCCCCCGGAGGACGCCCGGGCCCGCCTGAGCCGCCCCGGCGACCGCGTCCAACTGGACGCTTTCCTGGACGCCCTCCCTGCGAGCGGCCGACGCCTCTGAGCACCGGGCAGCCGAAGGTCCGTCCTCCAGCCCGCGGGGACGGACCTTCGCCCCGCCGTGCCGCGACACGGAACCAGCCCGCCCGACACGGTTCACCTGCCGTTCATCCTCCCCCGCAGGCCGCTTCACCTGTTCTGCCTAATTTCGGACGTACACGGTGCACGGCACCAAGCCGCCGCACCATTCCTCATCGCACGCCGCCTCGCCCCACCTGCCGCGGCGGCTCCTGGAAGGAACACCCCGAAAGTGAAGCTTCAGCGCAAGAACCGGCTTCGTGCCACCGCGCTCGGTGCCCTCGCCGTCTCCGGCGCCCTGGTCCTCACGGCGTGCGGTTCGGACGACAACACCGGCACCGATGCGAACGGTGGCAAGACCAGCGCCGCCGCGTCGAACATCGACTGCGAAGGCGCCGAGGGCCAGCTGCGCGCGTCCGGGTCGAGCGCCCAGAAGAACGCGATGGACCTCTGGATCAAGAACTACATGGCCGCCTGCTCCGGCGTGGAGATCAACTACAGCTCCTCCTCCTCCGGTGAGGGCATCGTCGCGTTCAACCAGGGCACCGTCGGCTTCGCCGGCTCGGACTCGGCCCTGAAGCCCGAAGAGGTCACCGCCTCGAAGAAGATCTGCAAGACCGGCCAGGGCATCAACCTCCCGATGGTCGGCGGCCCGATCGCGGTCGGCTTCCACCTCGAGGGCGTCGACAAGCTGACGCTGGACGCCTCCACGCTCGCCAAGATCTTCGACTCCAAGATCAAGAAGTGGGACGACCCGGCGATCGCCGCGCTCAACGAGGGCGTCAAGCTCCCGAGCAAGAACATCCTGGCCTTCCACCGCTCCGAGGACTCCGGCACCACGCAGAACCTCGGCAAGTACCTGAGCGCCGCGGCCCCGAGCGACTGGAAGTACGAGGCCGAGAAGAAGTGGCCGGCCCCCGGTGGCCAGGCCGCGTCCGGTTCCGCCGGTGTCGCCAGCCAGGTGAAGACCGTCGACGGCTCCATCGGTTACTTCGAGCTGTCGTACGCCAAGTCGCAGGACATCACCACCGTCGACATCAACACCGGTGGCGCCGCCCCGGTCGAGGCCACCTCGGAGAACGCCTCCAAGGCGATCGCCGCCGCCAAGGTCAAGGGCACCGGCAAGGACCTGGCGCTCGACGTCGACTACACCACCAAGGCCGAGGGCGCCTACCCGCTGGTCCTGGTGACGTACGAGGTCGTCTGTGACACCGGCAACAAGGCCGAGACCCTTCCCACGGTCAAGTCCTTCCTGAACTACGCCGCCTCCGCGGACGGCCAGAAGATCCTGACCGACGCCGGCTACGCCCCGATCCCCGAGGCGATCAACGCCAAGGTCCGCGAGACCGTCGCCGGCCTGAAGTAACCCACCCCGCACGACACGCACGCGCAGGCGGGCCGGTCCGGCGCACCCCTCCGGACCGGCCCCCCACCGCCCGACCATCCGGTGCACCGCCGCCAGGGGAGCCAGCCGCTCCCCCACACAGACCGGAAAGACCATGGCTTCCACCACACCGCTCGACATCCCACCGGCTCCGCCGGAAACACGTAGCCGCCCCAAATCCACCGGGCGCGCAGGCGACAAGATCTTCCTGGGCCTCTCACGCGGCTCGGGCATTCTGCTGCTCGTGGTCATGGCGTCGATCGCCGTGTTCCTCAGCTACCGCGCCTACCTCGCGATATCGCAGAACGAGGGCAACTTCCTCACCACCTCCGACTGGAACCCGGCCGGTGACCCGCCGGTCTTCGGCATCGCGGTCCTGCTCTTCGGCACCGTCGTCAGCTCGATCATCGCGATGGTCATCGCGGTTCCGATCGCTGTCGGTATCGCCCTCTTCATCTCGCACTACGCGCCGCGCAAGCTGGCCGCCCCCCTCGCCTACGTGATCGACCTGCTCGCCGCGGTGCCCAGCATCGTCTACGGCATCTGGGGCGCTCTCGTCCTCGTCCCGTACCTGCAGGGCCTGAACCTCTGGCTCGACCAGTTCTTCGGCTGGACGTACGTCTTCGACCAGACCGAGATCGGCGTCCCCCGGTCGCTCTTCACCGTCGGCATCCTGCTCGCGATCATGATCCTGCCGATCGTGACCAGCGTGAGCCGCGAGGTCTTCCTCCAGGTCCCGAAGATGAACGAGGAAGCGGCGCTCGCCCTCGGCGCCACCCGCTGGGAGGTCATCCGCCTCTCGGTCCTGCCGTTCGGCCGCTCCGGCGTCATCTCGGCCTCGATGCTCGGCCTGGGCCGTGCCCTCGGCGAGACGATGGCCGTCGCCACGGTCCTCTCGCCGAGCTTCCTCATCTCGCTGCACGTGCTCAACCCCGGCGGCGGGACCTTCGCACAGAACATCGCCGCCAAGTTCGGTGAGGCCGACGAGTTCGTCGGGCGTGACGCACTGATCGCCTCGGGCCTCGTCCTCTTCGTCCTCACCCTGCTGGTCAACGGCGCGGCCCGGCTCATCATCGCCCGCCGCAAGGAGTACTCGGGGGCCAACGCATGAGCAACGTCACCACCACCGACGTCCAGGACAACCGTCCCCGGATCTCGCCGGAACCCGCCAAGGCCGGCCTCAGCAGCCGCAGCCTCCCCCGCTGGGCCCCGCTCGGCTTCGCCGCCTTGGCGATCGTGCTCGGCGTGGGCGTCTCCCTCGCGGCGGGATGGCACAGCCGCGTGCAGTGGGGCCTGATCTCCGCCCTGTTCTTCCTGGCCATCTCGTACGTCGCGACGACCAAGGTCGAGAACCAGCGCCAGGCCAAGGACCGCCTCGCCACCAGCATCGTCTGGGTCTGCTTCCTCATCGCCGTCGTCCCGCTCGCCTCACTGCTGTGGACCACGATCAGCCGCGGCATCGAGCGCCTCGACGGCTACTTCCTCACCCACTCGATGGCCGGTGTCCTCGGCCACGAGAACAGCGGCGGCGTCTACCACGCGCTGATCGGCACCCTGGAGCAGGTCGGGATCGCCACGGTGATCTCCGCCCCGCTGGGCCTGCTGACCGCGGTCTACCTGGTGGAGTACGGCAAGGGCACGCTCGCCAAGGCCGTCACCTTCTTCGTCGACGTCATGACCGGCATCCCGTCCATCGTCGCCGGTCTGTTCATCCTGTCGATCATGCTGATGGTGGAGCTGGAGCCGTCCGGCCTCATGGGCGCGCTCGCCCTCACCATCCTGATGATCCCCGTCGTGGTCCGCTCCACCGAGGAGATGCTCAAGCTCGTCCCCAACGAGCTCCGCGAGGCCTCCCTCGCGCTCGGCATCCCGAAGTGGCGCACCATCCTGAAGGTGGTCCTCCCCACCGCGATCGGCGGCATCACGACGGGCGTCATGCTCGCCATCGCCCGTATCGCCGGTGAGACAGCGCCGATCATGCTGCTGGTCTTCGGCAGCCAGCTGATCAACAGCAACCCCTTCGAAGGCGCCCAGTCCTCACTGCCGTTCTACATCTACGAGCAGTACAAGGTCGGTGAGGCCGCGTCCTTCGACCGCGCCTGGGCCGCGGCACTGGTGCTGATCGCCTTCGTCATGATCCTCAATCTGGTGGCCCGCGGCATCGCCCGCTGGAAGGCCCCGAAGACCGGCCGCTGAGGCCACGCAGAAAGCAGTTGATTCCACATGGCCAAGCGCATCGACATCGGCGGCCTCACCGCCTACTACGGCTCCCACAAGGCCATCGAGGACATCTCGATGACGGTGGAGCCCGGCTCCGTGACCGCCTTCATCGGCCCGTCCGGCTGCGGTAAGTCCACCTTCCTGCGCACCCTGAACCGCATGCACGAGGTCACCCCCGGTGGTCGCGTCGAGGGCAAGGTGCTGCTGGACGAGGAGGACCTGTACGGTCCGGGCGTCGACCCCGTCACCGTGCGCCGCACGGTCGGCATGGTCTTCCAGCGCCCGAACCCCTTCCCGACCATGTCGATCTTCGACAACGTCGCGGCGGGCCTGCGGCTGAACGGCTCGTACCGCAAGAGCGAGCTCTCGGACGTCGTCGAGAAGTCCCTCAAGGGCGCCAACCTCTGGAACGAGGTCAAGGACCGCCTGAACAAGCCGGGCTCCGGCCTCTCCGGCGGTCAGCAGCAGCGCCTGTGCATCGCCCGCGCGATCGCGGTCGAGCCGGACGTGCTGCTGATGGACGAGCCGTGCTCGGCGCTCGACCCGATCTCGACCCTCGCCATCGAGGACCTGATCGGCGAGCTGAAGGAGCGCTTCACGATCGTCATCGTGACGCACAACATGCAGCAGGCGGCACGCGTCTCGGACCGTACGGCCTTCTTCAACCTCTCGGCGGTGGGCAAGCCCGGCCGGCTGATCGAGATCGACGAGACGGAGCGGATCTTCTCCAACCCGTCCGTGCAGGCGACCGAGGACTACATCTCGGGCCGCTTCGGATAACCGACAGAGACGGCCTTGGGGTGCTGCATGGCGGTGCCACCACAAGGCAAGGGTCCGCCCCCGCTCTCCACCGGAGAGCAGGGGCGGACCCATTACCAGGTCAGCACGCGCACGCCCGTCCGGCGATCGAGGACAGGGCGACGAGCGACCGCCGGGGACACCCGGACCGGCTCACCCGAAGAGCAGTACGACGATCCCGTAGCTGAGCGCGGCCACCAGTGCCGCGGCCGGCATCGTGATGAACCAGCCCAGGATGATGTTCTTGGCCACGCCCCAGCGGACCGCGTTCACCCGCTTCGTGGCGCCGACGCCCATGATCGCCGAGGTGATCACATGAGTCGTGGAGATCGGTGCGTGGAAGAGGAACGCCGAGCCGAACATGATCGACGCGCCGGTCGTCTCGGCGGCGAAACCCTGCGGCGGGTCCAGCTCGATGATCTTCCGGCCGAGCGTCCGCATGATGCGCCAGCCACCGGCGTACGTACCCAGGGACAGCATCGCCGCACAGGCGATCTTCACCCAGACCGGGATCTCGTCGTTCGGGCCCTCGACATCGGCGATGACCAGCGCCATCACCACGATGCCCATCGTCTTCTGGGCGTCCTGCAGACCGTGCCCGAGCGCCATGCCCGCCGCCGATACCGTCTGCGCGATGCGGAATCCGCGCTTGGCCTTGTGCGGGTTGGTCTTCCGGAATATCCACATGATCCCGACCATCACCAGATAGCCGAAGACCAGGCCGATGACCGGGGAGAGGAACATCGGGATGACGATCTTCGAGAGCACCCCGTCCCAGTGCACCATCGTCCCGCCGGCCAGTGCGGCACCGACCATTCCGCCGAACAGGGCGTGCGAGGACGAGGACGGAAGGCCGTAGTACCAGGTGACGAGGTTCCAGATGATCGCGCCGACCAGCGCCGCGAAGAGGATGCCCATCCCCTTCTGGCCCTCGGGTGTGGCGATCAGCCCTTCACTGACGGTCTTGGCAACCCCTTGGCCCAGGAAGGCGCCTGCGAGGTTCATCACGGCGGCCATCGCCAGAGCCGCACGCGGGGTCAGCGCCCGGGTGGAGACCGAGGTGGCGATGGCGTTCGCGGAGTCGTGGAAGCCGTTCGTATACGTGAAGCCGAGCGCGACACCGATGGTCACGATCAGCGCAAAGGTGTCCACGAGGTTCAGGACTCCTTGACCGCGATGGTCTCCACGGTGTTGGCGACGTGCTCGAACGCGTCAGCCGCCTCTTCCAGTACGTCCACGATCTGCTTGAGCTTCAGCACGTCCATGGCGTCGTACTTGCCGTTGAAGAGATGAGCCAGCAGCTTGCGGTGGATCTGGTCGGCCTGGTTCTCCAGGCGGTTGACCTCGATCCAGTACTCCGTGAGGTTGTCCATGGTCCGCAGACCCGGCATGGCCTCGGCGGTCAGTTCCGCCGCTCTGGCCAGAACCTCGATCTGCTGCTCGACACCCTTCGGGAGCTCGTCGATCTGGTACAGCACGACCAGGTCGACGGCCTCCTCCATGAAGTCCATGATGTCGTCGAGCTGCGAGGCGAGGTTGTAGATGTCCTCGCGGTCGAACGGCGTGATGAAGGAGGAGTTCAGCTGGTGGAAGATCGCGTGGGTGGCGTCGTCCCCCGCGTGCTCCGCTGCCCGCATACGCTCCGCGATCTCGACTCGGGAGGCAGAATCCGCCCCGAGCAGTTCCATGAGGAGCTTCGAGCCCGTGACGATGTTGTCCGCGGATGCGGAAAACATGTCGTAGAAGCTCGTCTCCCTGGGGGTCAGACGAAAGCGCACGTGGGGTCCTCGGGGTGCTTTGGATTCGGTCAGGCTGATGCTAGGCGCATCATCCGGCCACGGCTAACCGGCGTTCTTCAGTGTCGCGCATCGGGCACAGTGATCAGCACGGCCCCCCGGTCACGTTTCGGCTGGATTCGGTACGATATACCCGGCAGGGGTATACAGACAGCGCAGAGCGGCACGTTCACCGCAGGCCAAGAGGACAACGGGAGGACCCCATGACCACCACCGAGTCCACGGAGACAGCCGGTACGGAAGCGGTCGTCACCGACCACGACCGCGGCATTCACGGGTACCACCACCAGAAGGAAGAGCACCTCAAGCGCCTGCGCCGCATCGAAGGCCAGGTCCGCGGCCTCCAGCGGATGGTGGACGAGGACGTCTACTGCATCGACATACTCACCCAGGTCTCGGCCTCCACCAAGGCCCTGCAGTCCTTCGCGCTCCAGCTGCTGGAGGAGCATTTGCGCCACTGCGTCGCGGACGCCGCTCTCAAGGGCGGCGAGGAGATCGACGCGAAGGTCGAGGAAGCCACCAAGGCGATCGCCCGCCTCCTGCGCACCTGATCGCGGCGGGAGGAGGTCATCCCCGGTGGCGGCCCTGCCGGGGAATCGTCGCCGGCGGCATGGCCGGATCCGACCTGACGTTGAGCACCTCGTCGATGCGGTCGGGGCTGAGCCGGTCCTCGATGGCGTCGGCTGCCGCGATCATGAGCTCACCGCACAGTTCGATCTCGGCGAGGGCCACACAGTCCTGAGCGTTCGGAGCGCTGAGCGTCACCACCTGCGTCACCTCTCTCTGCCTTCGCCGAGTCCTGGCACACCGACCTCCAAGGGCTGTCCCGTACCACCTGGCGGGCCAGCCCTCAGCGTAGGGAGCGCGACCCGCACCGCGCATGGCACGGACGGACCATTTCGGCCCCCTCCTTACGGCGTTTCCGCGCCACTCCGGCCCTGGTCGACCTGCCCCGTGTAGAGGTCCGCGTCGGGGGGCAGCTCCACCGAGACCGGCACCCCGAAGCCGTACAGCAGCATCGTCGACACGACCGCGACCGCCGGTCCCTCGGTCGCGAACGTGAAGCGGTGGCGCACCTTCCGCAGCAGCCCCTCGTCGTCGAGATAGGCGTCGAACGGCACCGCGTCCGTGCTGAACCCTTTCGCCGCGGCGGCCAGCGCCCCGTGGGAAGTCACCGAGGCCGCCCGCGCCGCCCGCCCGAGGTCCGCGATCCCCCGGTAGTGCCGGACCGCCACCCCGGCCAGCTCCGACCGGCCGACGTACGTCACCTCGCCCGCGCCGCGCAGCAGCTCCGCGGCGGCTGTCGGATCGGTCACACCACCGGTGACCAGGTTGCCGTCCTCCAGGGCCGTGGTGTCGATCCGCACCCATTTGTCGTCGGGCACCCCGGCCCCACGGTTCTTCATGTACAGCGCACCGGGGGCCAGCAGTTCCGTGATCGGCCGGTGCTCGTCGGACCCGGCGGCGTCCTTCGGCAGGACGACCCTGATCCGGCCCAGCTGCTTGCGGAAGTCGTACGCCCCCTCGCCCCTGATCGTCACCCGGGTCCCGCCGGCCGCGGTCTCCATCGACGTACGCGTCTCGGCGCTGCCCGCTCCGGCCAGCGCCTCGGCCGCCCTCCGGACCACGACCGCCGGGGTGCCGGCCGTGCCGTCCCGGGCGACGGCACGCCGGCCGGCCCCGTCGACGCCGTCCGTACCGGAACACCCGCTGCCCACCGTCATCACACCTGCGACCGCCAGAGCGCACACAGCCAGTGCCCCGCCTCCGCACCTGTGCTGCTGCACCACCATCGCCTGCCAACCCTCAACGACGCACACCTGACCGAGTTCCCGCCCGCCTCGCCTAACGACGACCGGGGCGCCTCGTCACGCCGCGGGGCTCCTTCCGGAAGCAGATCGGCTTACTCCCTGACCGCCGTGGGACGGCCCCGGTAGCGTGGAAGCGTGTATCAGGACCCCTCGGACTCCCCCGTCCACAGCCCTGCTCCGGCGCACAGCATCGCGACCGTCGAACGGGGCTCTTTCTGTCTGGCGCGCTGCAGCTGCGGCTGGTCGGGGGCGGCCAGACGCTCACGCGACCGGGCCCGCACGGACGCGGCGGAGCACCGTACGTCCATGGGCGAAGCCGGCTAAGGCGCGTTTCGAAGCCGCCGCACGACCGACTCGATGCCTCGCCCCGCCTCCGGAAAGACCTCACGGAGGAACGAGAGGTCCTCGATCGTCTCCCCGACCGCGCTCTCCCCGGGCGCGAGCGCGATCAGCTCGTCGCACCGGGCGGCAGCCCCGTCGGCGTCGAGCAGGGCGCAGGAGAGCACCAGCAGGCCCTGCACCTCTGCGTCGTCGGCAGCGGTGAAGAGGTGCAGGGCCTGCGCGAAACGCGCCTGCGCCCCCTCCCCGTCGCCGGTCGCGCGCAGCACGAGGGCGTACAGCATCTGGTTCCAGCCGTCCGCCGGATCGATCTCGACGGCCCGGACGCAGTCGGCGAGGGCGTCCTGATGCCTGGCCAGGCGCAGATGCATCCGGGCGCGGGCGCCCAGGGTCCAGTCGGAGGCCGGATCGATCCCGATGGCCCTGGTCAGATCGGCGAGCGCGTCCTCGTAACGGCCGAGCCGCTCGTACACCTCGGCGCGGCGCCCGGCCGCCCAGGCGTACCCGGGGCGGATGTCGATGGCCCGGGTGTAGTCGGCGAGGGCGTCCTCGTGCCGGCCCAGCGCCTCGTACACCTGCGCCCGGCTGCCATGGGCCCAGGCGTACTCCGGATCGATCGCGACGGCACGGCCGAAACCGCTCAGGGCCTCCTCGTGGCGGCCCAGCGCGGCGTGGACTTGAGCACGCCCGGCGACGGCCCAGGCGTACTCGGGCACGATCTCGATGGCCCGGGTGTAGTCGGCGAGGGCCTCCTCGTACCGGCCCATGGCCTCATGGACCCGCGCCCGGCTGCCGTAGGCCCAGGCGTACTCCGGATCCATCCCGATGGCACGGCCGTAGCCGGCCAGAGCCTCCTCGTACCGGCCCATCCGCTCGAACAACTGAGCCCGGCTGCCGACGGCCCACTCGTACTGCGGATCGATCCCGACGGCACGGTCGTAATCAGCCAGAGCCTCCTCGTACCGGCCCATGGCCTCATGGACCCGCGCCCGGCTGCCGTAGGCCCAGGCGTACTCCGGATCCATCCCGATGGCACGGCCGTAGCCGG